>JAYTWC010000039.1:0-2978 GCA_043743635.1 Verrucomicrobiota bacterium
GCGTGCTTTCTAGTCTGACCCGATGAAGATTTATCTTGATGGTAAGTTTGTGGATCAGGCTGACGCCAAAGTGTCCGTGTTTGACCACGGTCTGCTCTATGGCGATGGAATTTTTGAGGGCATCCGCCTCTATCAGGGCAATATCTTCCGCCTCGAAGAACATCTTGAGCGCCTGGAGTATTCCGCCAAGGCGTTGCTCTTGAAAATGCCGTGGTCGCGCAAGGAAATTGCCGAGGCTACCTGTGAATCTTGCCGTCAAAATAACCTCACCGATGGTTATATCCGCCTCGTGGTGACGCGTGGTGTGGGTGATCTTGGTCTTTCGCCTTGGTTGTGTCCGAAGCCGTCGATCTTCATCATCGCGGACAAGATTAACTTGTATCCAGCCGAGTACTACACGAAAGGTCTGGAGATCGTCACCGTGGCGACGCGCCGCAATAATCCCGCCGCGCTCAGTCCGGCTGTGAAGTCGCTGAATTATTTGAACAACATTCTCGCCAAGATCGAAGCCCGTCAGGCTGGCGCGCTCGAGGCGATCATGTTGAATGATCAAGGCTATGTCGCCGAGTGCACGGGCGATAATATTTTTATCGTCCACAAGGGCGAAATCCTCACTCCCGCCGCCTCACAGGGTGCGCTCAAAGGCATCACGCGCGACACGATTTTTGACATTGCGAAAGAGATCGGCGTGCCGATCCGCGAGGCCGACCTCACGCGTTACGACGTCTGGTGCTCTGACGAATGTTTTCTCACTGGAACTGGCGCGGAAGTGATTCCGGTGGTCAAACTTGACGGTCGTGAGATCGGTGATGCCAAACCTGGTGCGATCACCCAAAAAGTTCTCGCGGCCTTTCGTCGTCGCGTGCTCGTCGAAGGCACGCGCATTTGATCGCATTGGTGCGCCAACCGTTGACCCGGTTTGCGCGAGTTGTGCCAGAGTTGCACAATCAGCGTCTCGCTGTTTTTCGAAACCGCGATCGCGCCGATAGTTATTCACTTCTTCAGCCAAGGACTTGCCAGATCCAAGCGTACTGGCATGGTTGGTGCAGATTGCTCCAGATTCGAAATGACAGTTACTCGTCGCAATTTTAACGTCAGTGTGTCGATAGTTTCGTCGGACGTGCTATAATTCTCCCATGGCCAGCCCTCTTCAATGTAATCTTTGTTCCAAGCCCGCGACGGTCCACCTCACGCAAATTGTTAATAACAAGGTGCATAAGGTCGATCTCTGCGAAGCATGCGCACAGGCAAAAGGCGTGACCGACCCGAGCGGTTTCTCGCTGGCCGATTTATTGCTGAAGGCCTCACTTACGCCTGAAGCTGCTGCGATTGAAGGGCTTCGCTGTGAGCATTGTGGATTTACGCAGGGCGATTTTAAGAAACATGGCCGCTTCGGCTGCCCGCATTGCTACGAGACTTTTAAAGGCATGATCGAGCCCATGCTCGATAACATGCACAAAGGCACCACTCACACCGGCAAGGTTCCTACCAAGGCCATTGTCCGCCAATCCGTTTCCGAACGCCTCAGCAAACTCGAGGGCAACCTCGAAGAGGCCATTAAATCTGAGCGTTACGAAGACGCCGCCCGCTTCCGCGATGAAATCCAACAGGTCAAACAAGCCGTCGAACAAAAGCTCACGAGCTAAGGCCATGACGCTCGCGTCACTCCTTGCCACGCCCTCCGAGCTCACCGATACGGCGAGCAGCAAGTGCGCGATCGTGCTCATGACGCGCATTCGCCTCGCGCGGAATCTCGCCGGCAAATCCTTTCCGGGCTGGGCCAAGGAAAAAGAACGCACCGCCATTCTCGAAGCCTGCCGTGAAGCCGTCGCTTCCACCGCGCAAATGAAACGCTCCGTTAGCACGACCGTTGACGAACTCAGCGAACTGGAAAAACAGATCCTCGTTGAACGCCACCTCATCAGCCGCGAACTCAGTGGTGCGAAAACCGGTGCCGGCGTAATCATCAGTAAGGACCAAGCTTTTTCCGTCATGATCAACGAGGAGGACCACCTGCGCATTCAGACCCTCCGCGCCGGCTTCCAGCTTAAAAAAACCTGGGCCGCCATCAACGATCTCGATACCGCGCTTGAGGATAAACTTAACTACGCCTTCTCCCCAACGCTCGGTTACCTGACCGCTTGCCCAACTAATCTCGGCACCGGTATGCGCGCTTCGGCGATGATGCATCTTCCGGCGCTCGTGATTTCGAGCCAGATGGAAAAAGTTGTTCGCGCCGTCAACCAGCTCGGCATGGTCGTTCGCGGCCTGTTCGGCGAAGGCTCCGACGCCAGTGGCAGCATTTTCCAGATTTCCAACCAGACTACGCTCGGCGAATCCGAGGAAGACATTATCAAACGTCTCGGCAGCGTCCTCAACTCGATCGTCGAACACGAGGTCAACGCCCGCGCCCGCTTGATGGAAAATGAAGCACCAAAGCTTTGCGACAAAATCGGTCGCGCCTACGGAATTTTGCAAAACTGCCATCTGCTTAGCTCTGGTGAGGCGATGAATCTTCTCTCGCTCGTGCGTCTCGGGGTCGATCTCGGCATGTTCCCAGACGATTCCCGTGGCGTCATCGACCGTCTCTTTATCGAGGCTCAGCCCGGACATATCCAGCATTCCACCAAGCACGATCTGGAATCTTCCGAACGCGACACCCTTCGCGCTGAAAAACTTCGCACCGAATTCGCAACCTTCGCGAAACCTAACTTCTCTCTTAACGGTCAAACTTGAATCGATGCTGACCCGCGCCTTGTGCTCGCCAGTTTCCCAAACCTTTAAAAATCACCATCCATGGAGCCGATGAACAACTTCACGCCGAGAGCGCAGCAGGTGCTCGCTCTGGCCCGCAAGGAAGCCGATCGCTTCCACCACAACTACGTCGGCACCGAGCACATTCTCCTCGGACTGATCAAGCTCGGCCAGGGTGTTGCCGTCAGCGTGCTCCAGAAAATGGGCCTCGACCTTGAGACCGT
>JAYTWC010000040.1:0-5901 GCA_043743635.1 Verrucomicrobiota bacterium
TCTCGCGTGGAAAGAACGCGATCCCATCGCCTGTTTTGAGCAGCAGCTTCGCACCGAAGGCCAATTCGACGAACCATTCGCCGAACAAACAAAACGCACTATTTTAGCCGAGATCGCAGATGCCTTCGCCGCCGCAAAAGCTGCGCCCCTCCCTTCCGCCACAGGACTTTTCGACCACCTCTACGCCTAACTGCCATGCGCGAACTCACCTACGCCGACGCCATTCGCGAAGCCTTCGCGGTCGCGCTTGAACGCGATCCACGCGTGATGTTGATCGGCCTCGGCGTGCCCGACCCAAAAGGATTCTTCGGAACTACCACCGACCTCCAAACAAAATTCGGCGCCGAACGCGTGATGGATATGCCCTGCGCAGAAAACGGCCTAACCGGCGTCGCGCTCGGCGCAGCAATCAACGGCCTGCGCCCCGTCATCAATCACCAACGCCTCGATTTCGCCCTGCTCGCGATGGACCCGATGTGCACGCAGGCAGCCAAGTGGAGTTACATGTTCGGCGGCGCGATGAAGATGCCAGTAGTGTTTCGTATGATCCTCGGCCGCGGCTGGGGTCAGGGTCCGCAACATTCACAATGCCTGCATTCCTGGTTCGCACACATTCCTGGGCTGAAGGTTGTCATGCCCACCACGCCGCACGACGCGAAAGGGTTGCTCATCGCCGCCATTGAAGACGACAATCCCATCGTCTTCCTCGAGCACCGCTGGCTGCACCATACGAAAGGCCACGTTCCCGAAGGCCACTACACGGTACCCATTGGCCCTGCCCGACAGGTTCGGTCTGGCAAAGACGTCACCATCGTCGCCCTCTCCTACATGGTGCTGGAAGCGATAGACGCGGCAGAAAAACTCGCTCGCCTCGGTATCGAAGCCGATGTCATCGATCTTCGCGCCCTGCGTCCGCTCGACCAGACTTTGATTCTTGAATCAGTCCGTAAAACCGGCCGCCTCGTCGTCGCCGACACCGGCTGGGCTCTCGCCGGCATGAGTGCCGAAATAATCGCCACCGCTAGCGAAGGTGCTTTTGGTTCGCTGAAATCCGCGCCTCGTCGCGTGTGTTTCCCCGACTGCCCCACCCCGACTGGCCCGTCACTCGCCGCTGCATATTATCCACGCGCTGGCCACATCGTCGCCGCAGCCCGGGCAACACTCGGTCTCCCCGCCGATGACGATGACCTTGCCGTACCCGTCGGCGTGGAACTCGACAAACCCAACCCCGCCTTCACCGGCCCATTCTAATTTCTCCATGACCAAGGGTGAAATCAATCTCCTCGACCGCCTGCCGCAAACCACGCGCAACGTAAAAGCCCGCGCAGAGCAAAAGTCCGCCGAAGATCGCGCGCTCGCGAAACAATTTGGCCGAGACTTCTTCGACGGCGAACGTCGTCACGGTTACGGCGGTTATCGCTACGACGGCCGCTGGCTGCCGGTTGCCCGCCGTTTCGTCGAGCACTACAACCTTCCGCCAGACGCCAGAATTCTCGACGTCGGTGCGGCAAAAGGTTTTCTGATGTCCGACTTCCTGCAGGTGCTTCCCGGTGCGACCGTGCGCGGCATCGACGTCTCAACCTACGCCAAGGAGAACGCCCACGGCGGCATGGGGCCTCTGATCGATATCGGTTCAGCCGAAAGCCTGCCGTATCCAGATAAGCACTTCGACTTGGTCATCTCGATTAACAGTATTCACAATCTCCCGCTCGAACGCTGCAGCCGAGCTCTGCGCGAAATCGAGCGCGTCAGTCGCGCGCACAAATTTGTCACCATCGACGCCTGGCGAACCGAAGAAGAGCACCAACGCCTGCTCGACTGGATTCTCACTGCCGAAACCTATATGAGCGTCAACGACTGGGTGAAGCTCTTCGCCGAAGTCGGTTACACTGGCGATTACTGGTGGTTTATTCCATGAAAACCATCGCAGCCATTTTGGTGGAGCAGCGCAAGCCGCTCGTGATCGACGAAGTCGAGTTGCCCGCACTCGGCTACGGCCATGTGCTCGTACAGGTAAAGACCAGTCGCATCTGCGGTTCCCAGCTCGGCGAAATCGAAGGCGTGAAAGGCCCCGATAAATATCTTCCCCATTTGCTCGGCCACGAAGCAGGCGGCATCGTACTCGAAATCGGCCCTGAGGTTACTCACGTCAAACCCGGCGACCACGTCGTGCTCCACTGGCGACCCGGCGTCGGCATCCAAGCACGCCCCGTGCAATATCGCCTCGGTTCACAGGTGATCAACGCCGGGAACATAACTACTTTCCAGAACCTCACGGTCATTTCAGAGAACCGGCTCACCGTTATACCAAAAGAGATTCCGTTCGAAACAGCCGCCCTGCTCGCAGACACGCTGACGACCGGCTTCGGCGCAGTGACCCGCGACGCAGAGGTCAGGATCGGCGAATCCGTAGTCATCATCGGTGTCGGCGGCATTGGCCTCGGTGCGGTGCTCGGCGCTCGGCTCGCTGGTGCGCATCCGATCATCGCCGCAGATATCCACGATCACAAACTCGAGAAGGCAACCGAGTTTGGCGCCACTCACGTACTGAACACGCGCAACACGAACCTTGTGGATGCGGCAAAAGAAATCCTCGGCGGGCCGGCCGATGTCGTCTTCGACGTCACAGGCAACGCCCAAGTCATCGAGCAAGCCTGGCGCCTCGCCGGGCCGAAAGGCCGCGTACTCCTCATCGGTGTGATGCGCCATGACCAGCAGTTCAGTTTCAACACGCTCCCACTGCACTATGGCAAATCCATCTCCGGTTCAGAAGGCGGCTCAAGCCTGCCGCACCTCGACATCCCGCGCTACCTCCGGATGATTCGCGGCGGTCGCTTCGATCCGCGCGGCATGATTTCCCATCGCTGCAAGCTAACCGACATCAACGAAGCCATCGCCACGATGCGCTCCGGCCAGTCCATCCACACCGTCATCGATTTCTAGGCCATGTCATCCGCGCGCGAAAAAACTCCGGTGGTTTTCATCATCTCGATCTCGAGCGACATCGGCACGCAGCTCGCGCTCCACTACCTCGAAAAAGGCGCCACCGTTTGCGGCACCTATCGAACGAAGTGCCCGCCAGCCCTAACCGGAAAGTCAGGTGTGCGGACTATTCAATGCGATATTGCCCAGCCAAACTGCACGGAAGAAATCGCGACGTTTTTTAGCGGCTCCGGTCTACGTTGGGATATTTTTATCTCCTGCGTCGGCCAGCTCGCGCCGGTCGGCTTGTTTTTCGAAACCGCTTTTGAAACCTGGTCCGAATCGGTGAACACCAACAGCATGGCTCAGTTGCGCGCCTTGCACGCTGCGTATCCATTTCGCCACGACGGACAGATTTGCCACACGGTCTTCTTCGCCGGAGGCGGAACAAACAATCCCTTCCACGCCTACTCGGCCTATTGTCTCGGCAAAATCGCGCTGATCAAAATGTGCGAACTGCTCGACGACGAAGCGCCCGATCTGAATGCCTTCATTGTGGGTACCGGCTGGGTTCGGACAAAAATTCACGAGCAAACGCTCGCGGCCGGAGCACGCGCGGGCGGCAACCACGCGGCAACCGCGGCCTTCCTCGACGATCCCACAAAAACAAGCACCCGCTTCGAAGAAATCGCCGCCATGATCGACTGGGGCGTCGCACAAGGTCGCGCGGTCGCAGGTGGTCGCAATTTTTCCGTCGTCCACGACAACTGGCGAAACGGTGGCACTCAACTCGCCTCGGCCTTGCGGGCCGATCTGCACAAGTTTAAGCTTCGCCGCCACGGCAATTCCTAAACCCCGTCTATCCTGTGAAATTGACCGACTACCTAGCGAACTTCCTCGCCGAACGCGGCGTGACTCACGCCTTCGGAATGTCAGGCGGCGCGGCGGTTCACATGTTCGATTCGATCGACCGTCATCCGGCGATGAAGATCGTCTCAATGACCCACGAGCAATGCGCAGCGATGGCCGCCGACGGCTATGCCCGCGCCACCGGCCGTATCGGCGTAGCGGTTACAACCAGCGGCCCCGGTGCCACCAATCTTCTGACCGGAACCTGCTGCTCGTACTACGACTCCATTCCCACTTTGATGCTGACCGGCCAGGTCGCCACGCACCGGCTGAAAGGCGATCGCAAGGTGCGACAAGTGGGTTTTCAAGAGACTGACGTCGTCTCGATTTTCAGCCCTGTCACAAAGTACGCCGTTCAGATCCAGGACGCCGCTACGATCCGCTATCATCTGGAACACGCCTACTACACGGCGATGGAAGGCCGGCCCGGCCCAGTGTTGCTCGATATTCCCGACAATCTCCAGCGTGCAGAAATCGACCCGGAAAAACTCGTCGGTTTCACGCCGGAGCCACAGCCCGACCCACAGCCCACGCTCAAAGCCGAGATTGCCGAACTTCTGCTAAAGATACAAAAAGCAAGGCGACCGGTGCTCGTGCTCGGCGGCGGATTGAAGACCCCTCACGTCGGAGATGGACTGCTGGCATGCGTCGAAAAACTGGGCATGCCCGCGCTTGTTTCCTGGGCCGCAATCGACTTGGTGCCCGCGGGGCATCCGCTTCGCGTCGGCACGTTTGGCGTGTATGGCCCGCGCGCGGGAAACTTTACGGTGCAGAACGCCGACCTCGTGATCGCGCTCGGCACGCGCCTCTCCCAAAACCTTACCGGAGGCATGCTCAACGCGTTTGCCCGCGACGCCACCATCGTAATGGTCGATGCCGATCCACACGAAATGAGTAAATTCGACGGTCGCGGCCTCAACGTAAGCCAGCGCATTCACGCTCGCGCCGCGGATTTTCTAGCTGCACTCGAACCCGCGCTGAAAACCTACCACGCTCTAGACTGGTCTGGCTGGTTGGGAAATATCGAGCACTGGCAAAAGACTTTTACGCCGGACTCCTCCCCCACGACTCGCGTCAAACACCCCTACACAGACGCCGTGGATTTCGTGCACGCGTTGTCCGACGTATTGCCGGAAAAGGCACTGCTCTACGTTGATACCGGCGGCAACCTCACCTGGACCTGCAACAATCTTCGCCCGAAGCGCGGGCAAAAAGTTTTCTCCGCCTGGAACAACACGCCGATGGGCTACGCGCTGCCGGCGGCAATCGGCGCATTGTTTGCCTGCCCCGACCGAATCGTCACCTGCATTATTGGCGATGGCGGTCTGATGATCAGCCTAGGCGAACTCGCCACAGTGGTGAAACATCGGCTACCGCTAAAAATTCTGCTTTTCAATAATCACAGCCACGGCATTCAGAAGCAGACGTTGGAAACGTGGTTGGGTGGTCGTTTTGTCTGCGTGGACCCAGCGTCAGGCCTTTCCTTTCCTTCGAATTTTGCTCGCGTGGCAGAAGCGATGGGCTTGCCGGTGTGCACCATCGACGGCACCCGCCCGATGACAGCGGAGTTGGAGCGCGTTTACCGCGAACCCGGCCCGATGTTCGTTAACGTCGAGATCAATCCCGATCAGAAACTCTATCCTGTCGTGAAGTTCGGTTCTCCACTGGAAGATCAACTTCCGGCTCTCGACCCCGCCCTGATCCGCCGGGAAATGATTATTGCACCACACCAACCTATAGAAACAAATCCAGTCGCCCGCCAACAAGCCGGCCAAGGCTGGTAACCTCTTCCCTATTTATGAACGCCTCTCCCACTCTAGCGGACATCATCGAAGCGCTGGCCGATATTCCCACCCAACATCCTCGCACCAGCAAGATTTACCAGCTACTGGAAAAAGTCTCCGGGCAAGCCGTGCGCGAAAGCGCCTTTACCAAAACCGAGAACGCCCGGCAAAATCTCGGCGCCTTTGGCGACCTTGAGCTTCCGTACTACAAAATGGGCGCAGTCGATTCGCTCGACCTCTTCGGTTTGGACGAACTGATCATCTTCGCTTTTTATTTCAGCAATCG
>JAYTWC010000041.1:0-2207 GCA_043743635.1 Verrucomicrobiota bacterium
CGTAAGGCGTGCAGGCTCACGAATGTGGGAGCGTCAGATCTTATCGACGATCTTGTCGGCGAGACCGTAGGCAATGGCTTCTTCGGCGTTCAGATAGAAATCGCGGTCCGTGTCGCGGTTGATTTTTTCGAGCGGTTGGCCGGAGGCAGTCGCGAGGATCTGATTAAGTTCGGCGCGAATTTTCTCCATTTCCTTAGCTTGGATGTTGATATCGGTTGCGGGCCCAACCATGCGACCAGAAATAAGTGGCTGATGAATGAGGACGCGCGAGTGTGGGTAGAGCAGGCGACGGCCTTTGGGTGCGCCGCTGAGGAGGATCGAGCCCATGGAAGCGGCCATTCCGGTGACGATGATGGTGATGGGCGACGTGATGAGTTTCATCGTGTCGTACACGGCCATGCCGGCGGTGATGGAGCCACCAGGGGTGTTGATGTAGAAATAGATTTCTTTTCCTGGAGCGTCGGCTTCGAGGTAGAGAAGTTTTTCGGTGAGGTCTTTGGCGGTTTCGTCGGTAACCGCGCCCCAGAGGAAAATTTTGCGGGCTTTAAGAAACTTTTTTTGGATCATGGCCGACACGGGGCCGGCGTTCTTGGCTTCGTGAGAGCATTCCTTTTCCTCGTCATCATCGTCGTCGAGGTGAGGTGAAGTGCGGGAGGCGAGTGGCTGCAAATTTGATGTCGGCATAGTGGCGTAACGTGCGTGAAGGAGAATGTTTTGCCAGTCGAAATTTAAGATCGAGCGGGAGCATTCTCCAATTTTGGTTAAAAAACACCCTAGAACGCCGATATAACAGCCATGCCTCCAGCTGTTCTCAATCACGATTTTTTGATTCGGCCCGCGCCGGAAGAGGTGGCCGCTGTGATGGTAAATTTACCAGCGTCACCGAACGTGTTGCCGTGTTTATCTGGTCTTTTGCAGGAGTCGGAGGTGGGTCTTGAGGAGTTGACGGCGTTGTTGCGATTGGATCCGGGGCTGGCCGTGCGTGTTTTGCAAATGGGTAATGGGCGGATGACGCTCGATGACCGGCATACCGGAGTTTCGATCGAGGAAGTGATCAAGCGGGTCGGATTCTATAGCGTTGCGTCGATGATCGGAAAGGTGGCGAAGGAACAGGTTTTTGCGAGACCGGTGAGTCTTTATGGACTTGATGCGGAGGAGTGGTGGCGCTGGTCGGTTTCGTGTGCGCTGGCTGCTGAAATATTGGCGGTGTACACGGGTGAAGATCCGCGTGTGGCGTATATGGCCGGGCTTTTGCACAGTGTGGGGATCGTGGCGATCGATGAATGGGCGTTGCGCAAGGCGCCATCGATCCAGTTCATGCCGCGCGGGGTGCTTTGTGAATTTGTTGAGAGCGAACGTGCATTGTTTGGGTGCACGCAGGCGGAAGTCGGTGCCGCGATGTTACGGCAATGGGGTTTTTCGCCGGCAGTCATCGAGCCTGTTCGTTGCCAATACGCACCCTATAGTTCGGCGGGTTATGCGCGCATGGCGTGTTTGTTAAACGCAGCGAAATGGCTGCGCACGGTGGTGTGCACCGAGGATAATCGTCGGCCGCCGGTCATGCCTGATGCGGTTATCTTGCAGCCATTGCGGCTGACGCCTGAGCGACTGGCCCGCTTCGTAGTTGATCTTCGGATACGGTTGGGTGAGGTGCGTAATCGGATCGAGGCTGTCGCGGCGTGAGGATATTTTTTTCTGAATTTTGATAGTTCGGTATTGGGTCACGACGCATGAGCATTTTGCTGCATGAAACTTTTTTATGTTTTTGGAATTTTAGTTGCGCTGTTCCTCGGGCGGGCATCGATGCTTGCTGGACCGCCATTGTCGACGGGTGATGTGCCCACAGCGGTTGATGGAACTTTGGAGGTTTACGTTGGCCAGCGTTATCAGGAAAGTCCGGACGGCGCGCGTAGCCGGGAGACTGAAACAGAGTTTGCCTATGGAATAAATGAGCGCCTCGAGGGCACGTTCGAAATCCCCTATGTTTCAGAAGAAGGTGTGCGCGGATGGGGTGATATCACGATCGGCACTAAATATATTTTTGCCGCTGAGGCTGCCCATGTTCCCGGTTTCGCTGGATCGATCAAATGTGAGCTTCCGACGGCGAGCGCGGAGCGTGGTTTGGGTCGGGGTGCAGCCACCTGGGCCGGACGACTTCGCACACAGAAGACCTGGGGGACGATTACCGGAATGGCGAATCTCGGTTA
>JAYTWC010000042.1:0-11201 GCA_043743635.1 Verrucomicrobiota bacterium
AAGATCCAGAATTGCCAACGGTAACTACGCAGGACGCCTGTCTCGTTTTTGCAGGAAATGAGAAATAGCTCCTGGGCGCGGTCGGTGGCGATTTCCGGCGCCACAATATCGGCGCGCTCTCGGGCATGGCCGGCAATGAATAGTTCGGCATCAAGCAGAAAAGCGCGCTCGTGGAAGCGGCGGAAGCCGTTCGAGTCGGCGATTTCTGCGCGCGGAGCTTTTGCGTAGTACAGAGTATCACCGCGTGTGGCGGTTTCGGAAAACACTGAAGGGGCGTCGATCTCTGCTCCGTCGGGTTGCACACGAACGGTGCCGGTTTCGTCTTCGACGTAAAATGCCGGGGCTTCGCCGCCGCTGTCGATCTGGGTCCAGCCACTTTTGCGCACCTGCCGGGTTTTTGTTTTTCCGTTTTCGGTATAGGTTTCGGTTTCCCAGCGCGACCATTCTTCTTCGATGGTGTAGCCAAACCAGACGCAATCGACTTCGGCGAGAAAACTCCGGCGCGAAGGGTTTAATTTGGCGCGGCCGGAAAGTTCGACCTGTCCGATGAAGACGCCTTTGGCTTTTGAGGTGGGCGTATCGGCGAGAAGGCGCAGTCGTCGGCCGGCACGTAACATCAGCCAGAAAAAAACCAGGGTTAAGATGCTGGCGATGATCCAAGCCGGCCAGATAATTTCGGTTTGCATGGGCGCGAGTAGTGCCGCTTTAGCTTAGTTCGGTTAAATAGTCGAGGACGCGGCTCATCGAGGTATTTACTTCGACGTAGGCCGCTGCGGGTGCGGCAAGCATGTCGCGGGCACTTTGTACGTACGGAGCGGGCTGGAGCTCGTTGCCGCAGTTTTCGACGAAGGCTTTTACGCATTCGGGCGTGACTTCGAGGTGAAACTGCAGCGCGAGAGTGCGGCGGCCGACTTGGAAGGCTTGGTTTTCGGTGGCGGCGCTGCGAGCGAGTCTTGAGGCGTTTGGCGGTAGATCGAAGGTTTCGCCATGCCAGTGGAAGGCGCGAAGTCCTTCGGGGAAAGCGAACGTATTGCCATCGCCTAATACGGCTTCGATCGGGGACCAGCCGATTTCCTTTTGGGTGTTACGGTAAACGCGCCCACCAAGCGCGCTGGCAATGAGCTGGGCACCGAGGCAAACGCCGAGCACGGGAATTCCGGTTTGTATCGCTTCGCGGATGAAGCGTTTTTCGTCGCGCAGCCAGGGCAGCTCGGCCTCGTCGTTGACGCTCATCGGGCCGCCCATGGCGATAATCAGGTCAAGCCCGCGCAGGCATGGGAGCGTGGGATTTTCGAAAAATCGGGTGGTGGTGATCGTGGCATTTCGCGCGGCGAGCCAGGGGGCGATGGCGGCGAGGCCTTCGAAAGCGGCGTGTTGCAGAACGTGGACTTTCATCGTGGTACTCATGTCAACGCGGTGATCAGTCGGAGTGAAGGCGATAATGGCCTGAATTGAAGAGTTAACCACTCCTGAGAGCAGGGAAGCCTTGAGGGAGAAAACAAAAAATCCGCCGGGCAAGGCCGGCGGATTGGGTTCTGGTGGAATTTAGAAACGGCAACTATTTCTTTTTCGTCGACGCAGGTTTTGTGGCGTCAGGCGTTTTGGCTGCGGCGGCGACCGGGATGTTTTTCATCTGCAAGTCGGCCAGTTGCGCTTTAGTGTTTTCTAATTGTTGTTGAACAGCGGCTGAGTCGACCTTGGCCTGATCGCAGGCGGCCTGGAGTTGGGCGGCGGTGGATTTTGATTCGTCGGCCACCATCTTGAGTTGATCGGCTTTGGCGGTGGCCGCCGTGAGCTGGGATTTGAGCTGGGCAGCCTCGGCACTCGCTTGGGCAAGCTGGCTTTGGAACTGGGCTTTAGCCTCGTCGGCCTGGGCTTGGATTTTGGCGGTGTCAGCTTTCGATGTTTCTAGTTGTGTTTGGAGGTTCGTGACGGTCGCCTCGGAGGCTGTGAGCTGGGTCTTGGTTAGGGCGATTTCTGTTTTGGCCTTGGCGAGCATGCCTTGAGTTTCGGCGGTGGTGGCGTCGGCTTTGCTGGCTTTGGTCCAGAAGAAACCTGACACGGCAACGGCTGCGATGAGAACGATTACGACGGCGATCGCCGAACCGGAATGTTTGGGAGAGCGAGTACAGGGGATAGCATTCATACGAGAGGAGAATACCGCTGACTTCACCCGAGCGGAATAGGGTTATGCCTGATAGTGGCTAGATGCAGTTATGCGGCGTTAGCAGTCTTGCCACATTGGTGTAGTAAGGCTGGATCGGCACGCTTCGTTGTAGACCCGGGAATTTGGAGTTGGTGCCGAGATTTTTGGCGATGGGGTTGGAATGAATTGGCGGGCGGGTTCGTTTCTCCCTTTCCATCGGGTGCATCCTTTGTGCAATATGACGGAGCCCTATGAGTTTGCTTATTCGCCGTGCCCGAATTTTGACCCTTGTCCTTCCGAAAGCGGTAGCGAGTTCTGATTCGGGTGGGCGGGCGCGACGCGGTGCGGCTTTGCGTGAGCTGGGGGTGATTGTCCGTGGTGATGTGTTGATCGCGGAAGGTAAAATCTCTGCGGTCGGCGCTGAGCTTGAGGTGCCGGCTGATGCGGAAGTGATCGATGCCGATGGGCGAGTGCTCATGCCTGGTTTTGTCGACTGCCACACGCATGCTTGTTGGGCGGGCGATGCGCTTGATGAGTGGACGCAACAGCTCAGCGGCGTATCGACGAGTGAAATCGTAAAGCGCGGCGGCGGTCTTCACGCGACGGTGCGGGCGGTGCGTGAAGCGACGCGCAAACAGCTGGCGGCCAGTCTTCGCACGCGACTCGATCCGATGTTGCGTGCCGGCACGACTACGGTGGAGGTAAAGAGTGGTTATGGGCTTTCGATCGAGGCGGAGTTGAAAATGCTCAACGCGATTCAGCGCGTGAAACAGGAATGGCCGGGCACGGTGGTACCGACGGCGCTATTGGGTCAGGCGATCGAAGGCGATCCCGCCATTTATACCCGTATGGTGGTTCGGGAAATGTTGCCGGCCGTGTGGCACGAGTTTCCCGGGATAGCGGTTGACGCGTGCTGTGAGCCCGACGGGTGGCCGTTGGAGGCTTGCGTGCGCCTTTTTGAACGGGCACACAAACACGGTTTGCCACTGCGGGTGCAGGCAGACACCGTTGGTTCTACGGGGATGGTTCAGGAGGCGTTGAAAGTCTTTGCGCGAAGCGTTGATGGGCTTGAAGGAGCGACCAAGGTGGATTTGCTCGCGTTGGCGGCCAGCAACACGTTTGCGGTGATGACGCCGGCAACCGCTTTTCACCAAAACGGGCGTTATGCGCGAGCCGGTGCGTTTGTGGACAGCGGCGGCTTGTTGGCGCTGGCGAGTAATTACAATCCACATACCGCGCCCATGTTTTCCATGCCGATGGTGATTGCTCTGGCGGTTCGGTATTGCGGCCTGACGCCGGCCGAGGCGATCGCCGCCTGTACCGTGAACGCAGCTGCGGTGCTCGGATTGAATGACCGCGGCACGATTGAAGTCGGTCAACGAGCGGACGTGATTATGTTAAGGCATCGCGATGAGCGGCTGCTAGCCCATGAATTTGGAGGCAATCCGGTCGATTTGGTCGTCTGTGGCGGGCAAAAGTTCTTTTGAATAAAGGGATTTCCGTGAAGGCCTATTTTTGCAATTAAATTGCGTTAACGCCCTTCCTTGGTGCTGTGGCGCAAGGGTTTCGGTCGATATTGGGTGCCGATTTTAGAAATAATTAATGGGTAAATCTCCCTACTAAGTTGCTGATGTAAAAGGCATTTTACAGCTTCTTGACAGCCTTTCCCCTTGAGTTGGAGCAGGCCTTGGCCGATATTCCCTGCACTGCTCGCACTTGAGCGCTCTTATTATACACGTACGTTAGTTATCGATTAATAATCCTATGAAAATGAAACACTCAACCAAGGGCTTCACCCTTGTCGAAATCATGATTGTCGTAGTCATCATCGGCCTCTTGGCTGCGATGGCTATTCCCGCCTTCCAAAAAGTTCGTCGCCAATCCATCGCCAAAGCAATGGCCAATGACGCTCGTCAGATTGGTTATGCCTGCCAGCAGATCCTCATGGCTGCACCGGCTGGCACGTTCACTAATGACGTCATTAATATCACCTACAGTCCTACTACAGGCGTTGTTCTCTGCAACGTGACGGACAATGCCACGGGTAAGGACTGGGTCACTGAATTGGTTAGCCAGCTTGGCAAGGGCTATACTGGAAATGCCATCACTTATAATGGTTCTGTAAATGCTGGCACCACTGCGTTCACCATGGCACATCCACGCATTGGCCCCGCTGACGTGACCACTGCCGCCACTGTGAACACGGCTGGCAATGTGGTTAATTTCGACCCGACGGGTCAACCACTGCCCTAAGGTCGTATTTATTTAGTCATCTTTTGAGGCCGCACTTCTGGTGCGGCCTTTTTTGATGATTGCGTCCGCGCATCCAATTCCTTTGTGACTCAGTGTCCCTTTAATCGTAGAAAGAGATATTTACCCATTTTGTTCAGCTTGAGATGGCTGCGACGGACATTCATAGCCCATCAAATTATTCCGTGGCCGCAAATTTCGATGGTAGGGGCGTAATTTTGTTGCGCCCGGTTTGGGTTTGACTTGGAAAGGGCGCAGCAAGATTGCTGCCCCTACAAAAAGCAGTGCGGCTCGCTCGGCCGAATTACGGCCACCGTTTTCTAAAATCGCTCTCGCCCTCGGTCATATGACAAATACGCCCCTTACCTTAAGTGAACGGATCATGCGGCCCCTTTTGCTTGCTGGCTGTGTCATTCTGTTTTTGGCAATCCCGCTTAAGATCATTTCTTACGGGTTCCTTCCTCCGGACGATGCACTTCGGCACACGGCTTTCGCGGTCGATCACCGGCACTGGAATGAGGTGTTGGTTTTCAACACAGAATTGCGACCGGAGCTGGATTGCCATCCTGGCTGGCACATGTTTTTGCGATACATTCATCAAACCCTCGGCCTCGATCAGGAGGGCTTGGTCGAGCTTTCAATCGTGTTAGCGTTTTCGGCCTTCACTTTAGGGGGCTTGATTGCCTCGGGTAATCCATTGGCATGGTTATGTGCCTATGCGCTAGTTGCCTTCACGGAGTACGGGATGTTCATGCGATTGGCTTTGGGGCGCCCGACCTTTTTCTCGATGTCGACGCTCGTGGTTTTGCTCTTTATGTGGAGCCGACCGAAACCACTTCGTATCTGGCAAGAGCTGTTGATCGCAATCACCATGCTTACGGTGAGCTTTTGCATGCATCCAACGGTTTGGTACCTATGGTCGATGCTGGGGCTCGCCTTGGTGTTGTGCAAACGCTGGCGAGCGGTGCTCGTTCTCGGAATTGCGATTATAGTTTCACTTTGCTTTGCCGCATTGATCGTTGGCAGTTGGTATAACGTCTTGGTCGCTTCATTGCTGATGTTGCGCTATTCACTGCTGCAAGATCCGCTGGTGGGCACCAATCTTGTCAGTGAATTACAGCCATCCGGAGGGCCAATTGTGGGTTTTTTGGTAGTGGGCTTCATTTTGTTGATCAAAGGTTTGAGGGGGCAAAGTATCCGCGAGGAATTCTCGAAAGAAAGTTTCGTGCTGATGCTGATAACCTGGGTGCTTGGCATGAAAATTGTCAGATTCTGGGTGGAATGGGGGGTGCCTGCGATGACGGTTTGGCTCTGCCTTGAGATTAAGGATTTATTGAAGATCAAATTGTCGGGTCTAGCTCGTGTTCGCGACACATTGTGGCTGGCTGGCTTTGTGGCGGCTGGATTGTATTTGGGCATAACGGCTGATCTCGCTGGGCGTTATACCTATAACTTGAAGAGCCCGTTGTTGACCAAGCCGGTTAGTGATTATGCCGGAGAACTTCCCGACGCTGGTGGCATACTATATTCAACCGATATGACTATATTTTATAGAATATACTTCAGAATGCCCGACGTTAAGTTCCGGTTTTCGACAGGCTATGAACTCGGTTTTATGCCTCCGGAGGATCTCAAGATATTCCGCGCTATCCAATTTAACGACTATCTAATTGAATCCTATAAGCCTTGGTTTGAGAAGATGACGCCCAAGGATCGTGTCATCATCCAGTGTGCGTTGAGGCCTGAGTGGGCAGGGATGGAGTTCAAGCGGTTCTATTCTGCGTGGGTTGGACGAAAAATTGAAAAAGTGCAAGGCAAGGATGCGCCCGCGAATACGGCACCCGAGCTAAAGCAACAGGTTTCGAAAACGTGAAAAGGCTATAGGTTTCTATTTTGAATATACTACTCGGACTGACTTTCGCTGACATGAATGCTTAACGCTGAGGGTCGGCACATTTTACCTTGAGGTATTGGTTAAAAATAAAGGAGCTCTAAATGATTCAAAATCAAGTTGTGATTATTGGTGCGGGTCCGGCGGGATTGACCGCTGGTTATCTCCTGAGCAAAGCAGGCGTGCCGGTCGTTGTGCTTGAAGCTGACCCGAAGTACGTCGGCGGCATTTCTCGTACGGCTGAGTACAAGTCGTTCCTGTTTGATATAGGTGGGCATCGATTTTTTTCAAAATCGAAAGAGGTGGAGGCCTTATGGGCGGAGATTTTGCCAAACGATATGTTGGAGCGTCCGCGTAGCTCGCGGATTTTCTATCGTGGTAAATTTTTCTCATATCCTTTGCGAGCAATGGATGCCCTTGGTAAATTGGGAATCGGGGAGTCGGTTTTGTGTGTGCTTTCTTATGCAAAAGCGCGATTATTTCCGATTAAACCGGCTAGGAATTTTGAAGAATGGGTGACCAACCAATTTGGCGCTCGGTTGTTCTCCATCTTTTTTCGGACGTATACTGAGAAGGTTTGGGGAATGAGCTGTCGTGAGATATCTGCGGACTGGGCTGCTCAGAGGATCAAAGGTCTCTCGCTGGCAAAAGCAGTGCTGACAGCCATTATACCTAAGCGAAAAAATGCGAAAAAAGGAGATGTTGTTAAAACCCTCATCGATAAATTTCGTTATCCAAGGCGCGGTCCGGGTATGCTGTGGACGGTTGCTGCCGAAAGAATTCGTGCCCAAGGAGGCAAGGTTTTGCTTGATCACAAGGTGGTGGGATTAAGCTTGGATCAGGCAACGAAGGTTTGGACTGTGGCTGCGCGGGACAGCGCCGGACAGATATACGATTTCGAGGGGAGGCATGTCATTTCGTCTGCCCCGATCCGCGAACTACTACCGACAATTACGCCTTTACCGGCAACTCAGTCATTGGAGGCTGCAAGGAAACTGCGCTACCGCGACTTTATTACCGTGGCACTAGTTATCGAGGATCGTGGAATTTTCACCGATAATTGGATATATATTCATGACCCCAATGTTAAAGTGGGGCGGGTTCAGAACTTCAAATCGTGGTCGCCGGAATTAGTTCCGGACCCCAAGCTCAATTGTTATGGGCTGGAGTATTTTTGTTTTGAAGGTGACGAACTCTGGACAAAGCCGGATGCTGAGTTGATTCAGTTTGCCTCGAAGGAGTTGGTGAAAATCGGCCTCGCTGCAGAAGGAGACGTTCGCGACGGTTGTGTCATCCGGCAGCCCAAAGCTTATCCAGTGTATGACGATGAATACAAGAGTAACATTGCGACGATCCGCACTGAACTGGCTGCCCAGCACGCCAATTTACACCTTGTTGGGCGAAATGGCATGCATAAATATAATAATCAAGACCATGCGATGATGACGGCGATGTTGTGTGTTAAAAATATACTCGCAGGTACTCCGCTATATGATCTTTGGGCAGTCAATGAAGACGCCGAGTATCATGAGGAGTGTAAATCCGATGGCAGCGCTAAAAAGGGGTAATATCATTCTGTCTGTATGGATAACGTGGAATGGTTTTCTTGCATGACGCAATCCCCGCGTGGTAAATATCTATGTATATTCTGTGATCGGTAAAGGAAATATGATAAAACGGCTACAAGGCTTGTACGAAAGGTATTTTTGTCAGTGCGATAACGGAGGGGAGCGTTTCATTTTATATGTCGTGTGGGGTGTTTATTGTGTTGTGACTTTTGTTGTCGCCACGCACCACGAAAGTTGGTTTGATGAAACACAGGCTTATCTGATGGCAAGGGAAGTGAGCCCTTGGGAGTTGGTTACCACTTATATCCGCTACGAGGGAACGCCTCCGCTCTGGCATTTACTACTAATGGTGCCTGTTAAGTTTGGGCTACCGATTGAAAGCCTGCAGGTTATTTCGGTGGCTTGCATGTGCCTGGGAGTTTACGTATTTCTGTTAAGCTCCCCATTGCCAATCGGGGTAAAGATCTTGCTCCCGCTAAATTACTTTATTTTTTTTCAATACACGACAGTCGCTCGGAGCTACACGCTTATTTTCCCAATTCTTGCACTGCTGGCCGTCTATTATCCCGCCCGATGGGAGCGACGTTGGCCATATATAGTATCGCTTGTAGTCTTCTCGTTAATTTCCATGCACACGGCGTTGCTGGCTGGTGGTTTGGTGATTGCTGATATAATCGAAGCGTGGATCGGGTGGAAAAAGATGGATAGGACGGCGAAGATAAGTCTCATGGTGCTGGTGGGCGTTTTTGCTATCGATACGATCGCCATCGTTTTGATGTGCTTCCCGCCGGGGGACCTTACGCCTCCCACCCACATCAGGCCGCGTCTGCTGCAATTTTGTTATGCCGATATACGCATGGTAACGGAAGCAATATCGGGAGAGTCGCTACTTTCTTTTCTGATGCTTTTTTATATAATGCATTTTTCATTTAAGAAAGGACGTTTGCTTGTCTGCTGGTTGCCTTTGGTTTTGTTATTATTGTTTTTTGGGAGTATTTTGAATAAACCTTGGCATGCTGGAGTCATTTTATGCTGGGTGGTATTTGTGAGTTGGATATGCTCGTATGATTCGAAAAAATGGCCGGTGAGCTTGGCCAATACGATGATAGCGCTGGCTGTGATCCAGCTCCCGAGTTTATATACCTGTATCAAAAATGATTGGGAGCTTCCGTATTCCGGGGCAGGCGACGCAGCCTCGGCAATTAAAAAGATTTTGCCCGAGGTGAGGTCGATCGAAGCATATGGATTTGCTTCACATGCTGTACTAGCCTACTTTCCCCAGGGGAGAATCAAGTTCTCCAATTCACCGGAGCCGTGGCATGAGTTTTATACGTGGTCTCCAAGGGCAATCCCAGCGGTGGCACCGAAGACGATCAATGCACACGCAGACTTGGTCCTTATAACATCCTTTGCCAAAGGTGAAAGTAACGTCGATCCCGAGACGATCCGGCCCAGAGGGTATAAGTTGGCAGGGACGTTTCCTGGCTATTGTTTATGGAAAGATACGACCTACGAAAATTACTGTTATTACCTTTTCCAGCGGGAAGCCGTTTCGCCGTAAGCGCTACAGTGAGAGCGTTGGGATGAACTTGGCGCAGGGGACTTGACGCAAGCGCGGATGGCTCGGCATGGTGATGTAATGTCCGAATCCAAGGCCACTCCTGTTTCGAGAAGAGCGACGCTGATCAAGCTGACGGCTGTTTTTGTGGTTGGGCTGGTCGTTGCGGTGCTGGTGTTGCGGGGAATTGATGTTCACGCATGGATTGACCGGGTGCTCGGTTGGTTCCGCGCGATTGGCGTGGGGCCGTTTTTTGCGGCCATGGCAATTTTGCCCGCCTTCGGTTTTCCAGTGTTAGCCTTTTCGCTCACTGCGGGTCCGGTGTTTGGTCCACAGATCGGGTTGGGCTGGGTGGTTGCTGGCGTGATGGTTAGCTTGGCGATCAACATAACGCTGACATACTGGCTGGCGCGTTATGCATTGCGGCCGCTGGTGGAGGGGATTGTAAGGAAACTCGGGTATGGGCTGCCGCAGGTGCGCAAGGACGATCATCTCGGACTGGCCCTGCTAGTGCGCATTATGCCGGGCCCTCCGTTTTTCGTGCAGAGTTATTTGCTAGGCCTAGCTGGGGTGCCGTTCATGACCTACTTATGGGTGTCTTGGGTTGTGTCGTCGGTCTATTCGGTGTCGCTGGTGGTGTTTGGCGACTCGGTAATGAAGGGAGATGCGAAGGTCGTGTTTTTTGCGGTGAGTATTTTTGTAGCTGTTGCGGTGGCGATCAAGATGGTGCGGCGGCACCTGGCGCGGAAAGCGGCGGCTGCCTCTGCAGGGGAACTGCCAAAAGATGGAAACTGATCTGTTCTCATTGGCTGGCGGGATCGAGCAGGAGCGGGCGCTCAGTGTGAGTGAGTTCACGCGTTGCGTGAAACAGGTGTTGGAAGGTTCGTTAAAGCCGGCCTGGGTGCGGGGAGAGGTTTCGAATCTGCGGCAGCAGGCGAGTGGACATGTTTATTTTTCCCTCAAGGATGCCGGGGCGCAGTTGTCGGCGGTGATGTTTCGGTCGGATGTCGCGCGACAGCGTGTGGCGTTGCGTGATGGATTGCAGGTTCTGGTTTATGGCGAGGTGAGCGTGTACGAGGCGCGCGGACAGTATCAGCTGGTGGTTCGTGTTTTGGTGGAGGACGGCCAGGGGAAGTTGCAGCGGGAATTTGAGGCCTTGAAGCAGCGGTTGGCGGAGGAGGGGTTGTTCGCACCTGAGCGAAAAGTGCCATTGCCGGTGATGCCGTCGACGGTGGGGTTTGTGACCTCGCCAACGGGGGCGGCGGTGCAGGATTTTGTCCGCATCCTGATTCGGCGTGGTTGGCGTGGGCGGTTGGTTGTGTTGCCGACCAAGGTGCAGGGCGCGGGTGCTGCGGAGGAGATGGCGGAGCAGTTGCGCCTGGCGGAGGAGCTTGGAATTTTTGACCTGTTGGTGATCGGGCGCGGAGGCGGGAGTTTGGAGGATTTGTGGGCGTTTAACGAGGAGGCGCTCGTGCGCGCGGTGGCGGCTTGCACGATACCGATTGTTTCGGCGGTGGGGCACGAGATCGATTTCACGTTGTGTGATTTTGCGGCGGATGTGCGCGCGGAGACGCCGAGCGGCGCGGCTGAGTTGATTTCGAGTCAGTTTGTTGCGTGCGTGGAGCGGGTGGAGCGTGCGACGGAGGCGGTTGATCGGGCGGTGCTGCGGGCCGTGGACGATGCGCGTGCGAGCGTGGGGCACGCGGCGAGCCGGTTGCGCTTGCTCGCGCCGTCGGCCTCTGTGGAACGCGGGCATTTGCGGCTTGATGAACTTTCTGGGCGGCTGGC
>JAYTWC010000043.1:0-3064 GCA_043743635.1 Verrucomicrobiota bacterium
GCGACAGTTAGATGGTTCGGAAGTCCGGTTGTACCGTTGGGCACCACATGTTTTTTGATAAGACAAATAGCAATGTGGTCAAGCCTGCTGTGGCGCCGTCGGCCGGCGTCAACAGCAGGGAGATCGTGCGGGTCGCCAAGCGTAGAGTGGTATAGCTGGCAACGCACAAGAAGGTACGAATTGGGCGCTTGATTGATGGGGTCGCCTGCAGCAAATGGCGCAGTTGAATTGCAATGAAGAAAATCATCAAATCTAGACCGATAAAGTTTGTGAGCAATAAGAAAGCCCTCAGCTCGGGATTCATAACCAGTAAAAGCATTAGGAGAACGGCAACTGTTCCATACTTGTTTATCCATGGACGGTGGTTCATGGCTTTACAGAGTTGCTTTGCCGGATAAGCTGCTGAACGGCAGCAGCGCCTCGAAATTCTCGACGGTTTTGGCGTTTGGCAGTACAGCAAAGAGCCGCCGCAGATAAGCGTAATGAAATGATAGCGTCATGAGGGCGATCTCTTTGGAACGCCGAGACGTCGGTCCTGTAATTTCATTTATAGGCCGGTTGGTTCATCCACTCGCCAACACTCTGACTGGTGATTGATACTGCCGCATGACGGAGTCCAACGACAGGAATACTAATTTGTTACTGGAGCTGCGAAAGCCAAATCGTACGGCCTCCGCAGGTCGGGTCCTCGATCACGTGCTGTAACACCGCGAAGCCACTCGCGTCGAGTAGCGCTCTATATTCTGCCGGGTCCAAACTGGCATGGTACATCGGCTCGCCCCTAAAACTGCCTATTGCTTCCCCGTGCGACGGGCCACTTGTAAACATTAAGGCCGCGCGGGGTGCCGCATGCTTTCTAAAGGTCGGGAACATTTGGCGCTGATCAGTTTGGTTCAGGTGGAAGAAGCTATCCCAGGCCAAAATGCCGTTGAAAGAAAACTCGATAGTAAAGGTGCGCATGTCTGAGATGTGCCATTCTTGTGATGGCAAACTCTTTCTGCACATTGCGATGAGTTCCGGCGACGAATCTACCCCGGTAAGGCTACATCCCTGGCCAATAAGATAGCGTCCGATAGGCGCGCCGGAACCGCAGCCTAAGTCCAGAATGGTCGGATTGGTTGGCTGAAGTGCCAAGAAACGGTCAAGCCAAACCTTTTCAAAAAGCTGGGTTCCCCGATCGCCTGCCCACTCACGGCCTCGTCGTTGATACAGTCCTATGATATTTTCGGACTCACTCGGCATAATCTAAATTCGATTCTCACTCAAGGCCGTGAATGTGAACATTTTGCTGCCTTATCACATCCACTGAGCGCAGCCATCCGGCCATACTGTCACTGCCAAGGGCTCATGGTCGCATTTTCTAGGCATGCAGACTCCCACCTCTCGCGACATTCGCCTCGTTCCCATGGATTTTGCGTCATCACCTGAGCCAACCATAACAAAGCCGGGATTTCCTCTGCCGGTCACGGATGAAACGCGAACACGGTGTGTTTTCGCCATTTTAGCAATCTTCTGCACAATTTCTGCGTCTATGCTTGTCATGTCGGCCAGCCATGCGGGGGATAGGTAGTCATTTTTTGGCGGTCAATCCGCTCCAATTTCTTGAGGCCAGATGCTCGCCCTTCAACGTCACTGTAACTGCCCAGGGAACGTAATGGGGCGCTTTCACTGCTTTCACACTGGCGGCAGAGCCGTGTCCCACGCTCAAAAGAATTTCGCTCAGCGCGCGTATCCCGACTGAAACGCCAAATTCGTGCAGTTGATTACGCATCGCTTGTGCCCTCCTGTCAGCGTATCCGCCCAGTCTTGCAGCTTCGATGAATGGTCTGTTAACGAATTATTAGTCGAGCCGTGCAGTCAACCGCGGCGCGTGCCACTGTGAAATTATCGCTCTTGTGTGACTTCGGAATCAGCGCGAATACTCGCGGATTCGCAATTTCCGGAAACGTCGGGCAGCTGGAACCGGGACCAATATCCAACACCGAGACGGTAATCACTGCGTCGAATTCGCGGACGGAAGTAAATGCGAGCGAATGGCCAGAATTGGGTTTTGTGCCTGAACTCGCCAGCAGTAACGTAAAGTGCGCGAAATCGATCATCGGCACAGGGCCGGACTCTGATTGCGGCGCCTCAGAATATGAATAGGTATTCTGAGATCTCCAAAGAGCGACCCATTCATTCTGCGAATTAATCGCCAAGTAGAGCGGCTTCGATGATCGAAAACCCAGCTCAGAAATCACATGAAAGTCGACTCGGGGCTCACCGGCCATACCAATCGCCGCCACCAGTATGGTTGCAAAAACGGCGATGCGATGTCCGTATCGATTATGCATACGCTTCACTCCTTGATTTTGCGAGATTGCGCTGCGCTGGCTCCAGTTGGGCAGACGGCTCTTAAAGGCCACCAAAATGATGCCAGCAGCGATAAGATGACACCAAATGCGGGGAAGCTGAGGCTCTTGTAGCCCGCGTTCGCTATATCGAAGACGACGGTGCACTCCACGGGTAGCAGCGCGCTGGATTGCTAACGATTTGCTAAGACGACGAATGCATCATATTCGCGCTGGACATTGACACGTTCCTAGGCAATTGGCTCACCAAAAACAATGCGATGCCCATCGGGCGAAACAATGGCGAATTCACGCATGCGCCAAGGCTTATTTTCCAGTGGATGCCAAATATCGACCTCGCGCTGCCGTACTTCCTCGTAGAGTGCATCGATACCCTTAACGTGCAGATACGCGAACCAGGAGTGATCGGGGCACTTTGAAATGGGCAGTGCGTCTGGGCAATGGCCCAACCTCAGCCTACAGCTATCACGACGGAGGAACGCCCATCCGTCCACCTGGCGTTCTTCCACGAATCCGAGCTTTCTGCAGTAGAATTCACAGGAGGCTGTGACGTCATTGACAGCTAGGACAAATGTTGATGTGACGATCTCAACCATTGCGTTTATTCTACGGTTAAAGAACCGCCAAGGCCGACTGAATACCATGATGCTCTAGAGACGGCGCTGGGCTCTTTTCCATGTGTGCGATTTCTATGGAACCAAGCTTTGAGTGAC
>JAYTWC010000044.1:0-2693 GCA_043743635.1 Verrucomicrobiota bacterium
TTTTCGTGACCAACGCGCAGACCGGCGTTAACGCGACAGCGATCTCGCTTGGTGAAACCGTGCTCCACACCGCTCTTTCCTACCGGGCCCGCGGTGCCACCGTGGTGGCCAACCCAGTCGCTACCGGCGCCCCCATGACCGTCTATGCGTGCAGCCAGACGCAGGTGGTGTCGATCCCGGTCGGCAGCAGCACGGTAACCACTATCGGCTCTCTGCCTGTTGGTTCGGTGACCGTCGGCGCACCCGTGATCCAAGGCACCACGCTCATCGCTTGCTACGCCAACGCGACCAGCGGCGGCATCGCCCGCTTCAATCTCGCCGGCACCTTGCCTGTCACACCAACGCTCACCGCGTTGCCGGCCAGCCAGTATTTCGACTGCACGCCGTTTATCGCTGCGGATAGTTCGGTTTATGTCGTTTCAGCCTTCGAAAGTGCGGGGGGCGGCATGCTCTATCGCTTCAACGGGGTGACGGGTGCGCTTACCCAGGTGATGGCGATCAGCCAATCCGCGAGCACGGTGCTGAAAGCCTGCCCGCGCGGTACGCTTTGTCAGACCGCCGATGGCACCCTCTGGGGCGTGGCCACGATCACCACCGGAAACGGTCTGCTGGCCGACGACGCGACCAGCGGTTCCTATATCTGGGGCTATCGCAGCAGCGGGCTGATGAGTTACCAATTGCTGACGCGCAAGCAAGGTTTCGGCGATGCCTTCCCCGGGCTAACCAAGGTAACCGTGAACAAACTCCTGCTGACTAATTAGGCGTTGTCAGCAGTTATACTTTACGCGGCGCACGACCTCAACGTGTCGTTCGACCTACTCGATTTCGAGTTACTCTTCGCTCGGTGTGGAGGCGGAAATTGCACGAGGTTTTCTTTGCGCCTTGGCGTCTTTGCGTGAGCCAAAGGTTTGCTGAGGGGAAGTTGGTTTCACGCAAAGCCGCAAAGACGCAAAGGGACGGAAATGGTAACACCGGCGTGTTTCGAGAGGCGCGCGAGACTTCTCCGGTGCGCGGCATCGAGGGTAGGGCGGATGCTCCGCATCCGCCGAGGACAATGCGGAGCATTGTCCCTACCTAAGAACGGCCTTGCGGGGATGGCGGTGGGAGGTGGTTTTGGGGTTCGGTTGAGATAAGTTTCCAAACAATGAATTTCGAATTACTCGTCACAACACTCGAGGAACGTCTTCAGTCTCTTCTTAAGAGTAAAGAAGTGATTGTTTTGGAAAGTGGCCTCTACAGAGAAGTCGAGATGGTGTCTTTGCGGCATGTGGACGTATTTCATGTGATCGGAATGAGGTGCCACCCGAACTGGGCGAAAGGAAATATGGAGTTTCTTTCGATCACATGCGCTATTTCGGGGATGCATGACTTACGGGCGAATCTGAAAGTTCAATGGAGTGATACGTTCTTTCCTTCAACCGGCGCTGGGTATGTCAAAGAAGAGAGGCGTCCTGTTGGGGTCAAAATCACTTGTGACGCTGATATTGCAGTCTTCGAAAAGAAATTCCGTGAGGCTTTGTGGATATTTGAAAACGTCGCGCGAAGAGGAAAACCGAGGCACTGGTTTATAAGACGTCTTAGCGGAGCGCCGCGGGATATTAAGGGTTTAAAAGAAGATGTTTCTCCGAGGTCTTAACCGTCGCAGGAGGGCGCAGACGGTATTGGTTCATTTCCACAAAAAGCCCCGCGCTTTTTAGGCGCGGGGCTGAGATTGTCGGCAAGGGCGCAGTAAGTCTGCGCCCCTACGCGTTAGTTCGTTACTTCTTCTTCGCAGCGCGGGCTTCTTCGACGGCGGCTTGGGCGGCAGCGAGGCGGGCGACGGGGACGCGGAAGGGCGAGCAGCTGACGTAGGTGAGGCCGGCCTTGTGGCAGAACTTCACCGAATCAGGATCACCACCGTGTTCGCCGCAGATGCCGAGCTTGATTCCCGGGCGGGTCTTGTTGCCTTTTTCGACTGCAATCTTGATCAGCTGGCCAACACCGGTCTGGTCGATCGAGGCGAAGGGGTTCTTCTTCACGATTTCGTTTTCGGTGTAGGCGCCGAGGAAGCTGCCGGAGTCGTCACGCGACATGCCCAAGCAGGTTTGGGTCAGATCGTTGGTTCCGAAGCTGAAGAACTCGGCGGTCTGCGCGATCTCGTCGGCGGTGAGGGCACCGCGCGGGACTTCGATCATGGTGCCAACCGAGTACGCGATCTTCGTCTTCTTCTCGGCCATGACGGCTTTGGCGACGGCGTGTACGAGCTCAACTTGGAGGTCGAGTTCCTTCTTGAAACCGACGAGCGGGATCATGATTTCGGGTTTGGCTTTGAGACCTTCCTTGTTGGCTTGAGCGGCGGCTTCGAAGACGGCGCGGGCCTGCATGGCGGTAATCTCGGGATACTTGATGCCGAGCCGGCAGCCACGGAAACCGAGCATCGGGTTGAACTCATGCAGTTCGTGCACGCGAGCCATGATGCGCTCGACCGGGATGCTTAATTTGCGGGAGAGATCCATCTGCTGTTCCTTCGCGTGGGGAAGGAATTCGTGCAACGGCGGATCGAGGAAGCGGATCGTGGCGGGGAAGCCTTTGAGCGCTTTGAAGATTCCGTAGAAGTCGTCGCGTTGGTAGGGGAGGAGTTTCGCGAGCGCGACTTTGCGGGCGTCTTCGCTGTCGGCGAGGATCATCTCGCGCATGGCGTCGATGCGGTCGCC
>JAYTWC010000045.1:0-3085 GCA_043743635.1 Verrucomicrobiota bacterium
AAAACGCCGAAGAGTTTGTCGGCGTACTGCTGGTCGAAGCCCACGCCGTTGTCTTTGATGTAGTAGACGTTTTCGCCGGCTTGCTGATAGCAGCCGATTTCAATTTCGGCCAGCGGTTTTGGGCGGGTGTACTTGATAGCGTTGGCGATGAGGTTCATTAGCACTTGGCGGATCATGGGCAGGTCGCCATAGGCAATTGGCAGAGGCTCCAACTTGAATTGAAGCTGGCGCCCTTGGGATTGTTGTTCGCAATCGTCGAATACGGTTTTTGTGAGCGCAGTCATGTCGATCTCGGCGGTTTGCATGGGCAGGCGGTTCATGCGGGAGAACGAGAGGAGGTCGTCGATCAGCAGGCCCATGCGTTTGGCTTCGGCGCAGATGATGCCGAGAACGCGTTGACCTTCTTGATCGAGGCGCGCCATGAAGTCGGTGTTTAGGATCTTCGAGAAGCCGTCGATGGCACGGAGGGGGGCACGCAGATCGTGGGAGACGGAGTAGGAGAAGGCTTCCAGTTCTTTGTTGGTGGCTTCGAGTTCGGCCGTGCGTTCCAGCACCCGCGCCTCGAGCTCAGCAGCGTGTTGGGCGGCCTGTTTGCGCAGGGCTTCCTCGGCGCGTTTGCGATCGGTGACGTCGATGGTGACGGTGAGCAGGCATTTTCGGCTGCCGATAACGAGAAGTTCGGCTTTGAGCCATCCATAAAGTGTGCGTCCATCTTTGATGCGAAACGCCATTTCCTTTCCGCCAAGGAAACCGTGCTCTTGAACTTCCTGAACCACGTGATCGCGGTCTTCGGCCGAGACCAGTCCAAGGCCGATCGCGGTGTGGCCGATCATCTCCTCGCGGGTGAAACCTGAGGCATGCAGCGTCTCGTCATTTACGTCGACGTAACTGCCGGTTTCCAGATCAGTGATAGTGATCCACACTGGGGCATCGTGGAAAACCTTCGCGAATTTTTCTTCGCTTTCGCGGATTGCTACCTCGGCTTGTTTGCGTTCGGTAAGGTCAATGTCGATGCAGAAGAGTTCGGGTGACTGCCCAGGGAGTTGAACGATGGCATGGCTCGAGAATACGGCTACGCGTGAACCGTCTTTCTTCTTGAGTGACAATTCGGATGCCGGGATGGGTTGTCCGGTTTCCGTCATTTGCCGCATGGCTTGCCGGACGCCGTCTTGCATTTCCGATGGGATGATCAGATCGAGCAAGTTGCAGCCAATGGCTTCTTGCGCCGTGTAGCCGTAGAGCAGTTCGGAGGCGCGGTTCCAGTAGGAGGTGGTGCCATCGAGCCGGTAGCCTTGCACGGCGACGGTTGAAACATTTTGTAACAAATCGCGGAAGCGCTCTTCACTGGCTCGCAAGGCGGCCTCGGCCTGGTGCTGCGCCGTGACGTCGTGGAAGAAGGATTGGTAACCGCCGTCGGGCATCTTCTTCGAGTGCATTTCGACGATGACATCCAGCCCGTCAGGGCGCTTGATTGGGCGCACGGTCTTAACGGGCTGGCCCTGGTTTAACAGATTCCAGCGCAGTGGGGTTTCGTGTAGCACCTCCGGCGTAAACAGGACGTCTATCTGCTTGCCGAGCAGTTCGTCTCGGGTTCGTCCGACGAGGACGCAGAGTTGTTGATTCATCTCTATGCACCTGCCGTCGGAGGAGCCAATGAGTATGCCATCCACGGCTAGCTCGAACAGGCCGCGGAAGCGGTTTTCGCTGGCGTGCAGGGCTTCCTCGGCTTGTTTGCGCGCGGTGATGTCTTCGATCATGGCGATCGACCGGATGGGCTGGCCGGTGGCGTCGCGTAGGACGGTTACGTTGACGTTGACCCAGGTCTGCGTGCCGTCTTTGCGCAGATAACGTTTTTCCATCTGGTAGGCGGGGATTTCTCCACGCAGGACACGCTGGAAAGCTTCTCGGTCAGCAGGTTCGTCGTCAGGGTGTGTGATCGCGCTGACGTTCATTTTCAGCATTTCATCGGCGGAGTAGCCGGTGATTTCGGCCATTTTGCGGTTCACGCGCAGCCATTGCCGGGTTTGGGGATTCGCCTGAGCGATGCCAATCGAGGCTAGGTCGAACATGGTTCGGAACTGGTCTTCACTTTGGCGCAGGGCTTCCTCGGCAAGTCTGCGTTCGGTGATGTCCTGGATGGTGCCGCGCATTGCGATGGGGCGGCCGGCGTCATCGAAGGTTAACCGACCCAGTCCGTGGACCCAACGCACGGCTTTGTTGTCCTGGCGAATAATTCGGTATTCTTTGTTAAAGGGTTGATGCTGACCGACCACGTGGTCTCTGAAATAATCTGCCATCATCCTCTGGTCGTCAGGGTGGTTGCTTAACACCCATTCTTCGACGCTGCGCTGGTTTTTGGATGTCATGCCAAAGACCTGATCCAGCACCGGCGAGCTTTTCCAATAACCCGTTGCTATATCTAAGACATAGCTGCCCAAGCCTGCAATGCTTTGCGATTCTCTGAGGGTGAGTTCGCTTTCGCGCAGCGCAGTCTCGGCCAATTTTCGCGCGGTGATATCAAATAAAATGCCCTGGGTGCCAATGATTTCGCCTGTGGCGTCGAAGACCGGCATGCGCACCACGTGCATGTGTTGCACGTTGCCATCGATACCGGGATATTCTTCTTCGCTCTCAATGATTTTGCCGGTTTTCAAAATCAACGTGTGGATATCGGCTCCTTCACCGGCATATTTGGTGGCTTGGGCTTGGTTGCCTTGCCGGGGGGATTCTTGGTTGGCGATTTCGATGGGTGTTTTGCCGATGGCGTCCTCTGGTTTCAGCTTCTTGACTTTGCAAAACTGAGGGTTGACGAGCAGGTAGCGTCCTTCCCGGTCTTTGCGGAAAACGGGATTGGGTAACTGCTCGACGAAAGAGTGATAGAGCGCCTGGGTTTCGCGCAGTTTTTCGTCGGCTTGTTTGCGTTCGGTGACGTCGAGGCAGTGGCCGATGTAGCCGAGGAAGTTGCCCTGACTGTCGTAGCGAGGCGAACCATCGTCTTGAATCCAACGGTATTCGCCGTCGTGGCGACGGACACGGTAATCCATACTGAAACGTTCGCGGCGGTCGAAGGCCGTGACGTAGGTTT
>JAYTWC010000046.1:0-2962 GCA_043743635.1 Verrucomicrobiota bacterium
CGTATAATCACATTTTTATCGACTTCGAAAATGTGCATAAAGTCGATCTATCGCTCATTGGCGAAAAGTACGTCGACCTAACCCTGCTGCTTGGGCCAAATCACAAGAAACTCGAATCCGAGTTGGTCGAAAAGATGCTGCAACATGCCCATTCGGTGCACCTAGTTAGGCTCACTGAATCCGGCAGCAATGCCCTCGACTTTGCGCTGGCCTATTACGTTGGTCATGCGGCGGCGCGCGATCCGGCCGGAGTTTTTCACATCATCTCCGGTGACAAAGGCTATGACCCGCTTGTCACTCATCTCCGACGAATCCACGTAAAGGCCTATCGCCATGCAGACTTCGCAAGTCTGAAAACGTTGCTGAACCCACTGGCAGAAACGCCACCCATTCCGTCAACACCAACTGGAAAGCCTGAGCTACAACCAACAGCTCCACCTCCAAAGCTCGCCTCGCCTTTCCTCGACGAGTTAGCCACCCGCGCATTAGAACACTTGCGCAGCCACCCAAACAACCGACCCACCAAAGAAGCAACCCTTGCCCGTCACCTAAAAGCGCTTCCAGGTACCAAGCCCAGCGATGCAGATATCTGCGGCATCATCGACGACCTTCGCGCCAACGGTCACATCGCTATCACTAAAAAAGGCGCCGTTACGTACCACTTATAACTTAACCTAGAAACCGCATTAGAACTACGAAGAATCTAAGAAACCAAGGATGGAGGCAAAGGTATGGATTTTGATCGTTTCACCGGCGAGGTGAAGAATTTCTAAAACAGGTCCTGCACACAATTTCACCTACGGTAGGCTTCAACCTGCATTTTCCATGCGCCTCGAACGCCTCAAGTCCTTCGCCCTTGCCTTGCCGCAGACCACCGTCGTCAGTCAGTGGGGCGGTCTGGTTTTCAAGGTCGCGGAGAAAACGTTTTTCATGATCTCGCTCGATGGCGGAGTAATCAACGGTGTCGTTTTTAAGTGCAGCCCGGAGGCGTTTGCCGAACTTATTGACATCGACGGCATCGGCCAGGCCCCGTATTTCGCCAAACGGATGTGGGTGCGCGTCGAAGATCTCGCCGCCCTACCCGAGCCGGAATTGAACAATCGCATCCGCGCCAGCTACGACCTCGTCGTGGCCAAGCTGCCGAAGAAAGTGCAGGCCACGCTCAACCACCCGGCTGGCGCATAACTTTGAAGTATGGCTACTTGGTCGGCAACCGGCGCCCGTATCGATCTAATCCGACTATCAAATGAACAACCTACTAAAAGGAGCCAATTAACGCTATTTCAGTGGTGGTAGTTTCGATCCTGGTTACTCGGGAACGATCTCGTAATGCAGGGTCTTATGCTCCGGCGAGACCGTGAAGCTGAGCAAGCCGCTGGCATAGGTCGTCTTTACGGTTTGGGCGCGCGTGCCATCGGGCTTGAGAGCAAAAACTTGGCGTGGACCATCGGTTGCGAGGCTGATCTTAGCCGGGATGCACTCGACGATGGTCGGTCCGCAACCCCAGTTCATGCCGACGGAATTATGGAGCTGGTTCCACTTCATGTCCTGGTTCTCGGCGCGAGCGACAACCGTCGCGAGCACGCGCGTGGCGGTTACAAGCGGTTGGTTGTCGAGCGCGATGACTGCGACCGTAGCGAAGTCACGGCCGAAACGAGGGCACGTCACGCGGAGTGCGCCGGCCTCAATCGTGGCGCCGCCGATGAAACCCGTAGCGATGGCAACATGTTCGGCTGAAGCGACGAGTACGTTGCCCTGCGCAGCTTTGATCACTCGGGCCGGAGCAACGTCAGTATTGCCACTGCGCACAAGGGCCGTAGTGCTGGCGGTCGGTTGGTCGTTAACCTGCAGGCGACAGTCGAGGAAATCAAAGGAGTGGTCGGGGTTGAGCTTTGCCCAGAGCATATCGAAATGACTGGCCTCGGCCCAGACGGGTTTGCCCGGGCGGAGTTCGGCAACAGCGGTGGCGGGGCCAATCAGGCCAGCGCGAAAGACGCGGGTCGCAAAGGGCGCGAGCGACCATTTTGCCGGATGATTAAGCTGGTCAAAGTAACCAGTGATGCGGCCATCGACGTTCCGCGAACCGGAAGTGCCGAGATCGAAGGCGTAGAGGGCGTCCCAGTTTTGCCGACACGCGAAGATGGCGAGCTCGGGGTACATTTCACAAACGTACTCGCTTGGCGCCGGGTGGTCGTACTCACTCACCGCGAAAGGCTTTCCGGCGACACGGCAAAAGGCGATATTGCCTAGTTCGCCAAAACGGCGTGAGCCGAAGACGGCGAGCTGAGGCGAGTTGGCGATGGTCCAGTGGGCACGGTCCCAACCACTACCGGGAAATTCGGGATGCTGCCAATACGTATGGGTGTCGGCGAAATCGGACGACTGCTCGCGATTGAGCGCAGGGGTTCCAGTGAAATTTATTTGCGAGCAAACCATCGGCGCCTGGACGTGCAGCTCGTTGCGAAGGGAAGCGCGCATCTCCTCGGCAAAGGCGCGGTCAACCGAAGCAAGGAACGCGATCCAATCCGCCCACTGGCGCGTGGTTGGTTCACCGAGAAGCGGGATGTTGCGCGCCTCAAGCGATTGGCCGGGACGCAGCCCGCCCTCGACTGTGCCAGCGATCAGATGCAGGCCACGAATCTCGTAACGGTTTACGGCGGCGGACACATTGAAGCTGAGCATAGCGGTGCCGCCGGCGACTGAGTGCGCAGGGAAGACGAGGCGGATGGGAGTCCAGCCCGTGCCGATGTCGACGGTACGGAGAAGACCGAGACTGCGCCAAGGTTCGTCGGGGTGGGCGAGAGAATCGTTAGAGACGCCGACGCTTATGTTGCCGACGGCACGGCCGCGGACCTCGAACCCGACCGTATAGACAACGTTGTCCTCGAGCTTGAGACCGCAGGTGGAAATCTGCACGTGCCAATCGGCGCCGCTGGTCTTCTCGACGGTAACATTGAAACTG
>JAYTWC010000047.1:0-3400 GCA_043743635.1 Verrucomicrobiota bacterium
GGATGCGCCCGAATACACTCCGCATAAAACCGGTTTTGCCGCACGCACGTGTCGTGCTTTTCCCAATACCAACCTTGCAGCACCGCGCACTCAACGCCCCCCGCATCCATCTCGCGCAATAACTGATCCACCCCCGGAAACGCCTGCACCGGCCGCCCGTTCTTTCGCACCCGCGTGCAAAGCGTCGCCCAATGAGGCTCACCTTGCGCCACCGCCCACACCGCCGGGGCACGATTCACCTCGGGCGGATAAAGATGCACGTGAGCGTCGATGATGCGCATAACGCCTCAACCCTTGGCACACCCGCGCCGCCAACTCGACCGCAAAATCTCCACCCCGCCCCCCGTCATTCCTCTTTCTCATTCCTCTTTATCTTTATCCCCCGCCCAGCCCTTCCAACCCAAACCCCGCTCTTTTCTTTTACCCAAACATCCGCATTCTCCCTCCCTGCGGCTGAACTCCCTGCCGCGCCTGCATGAGCAACATCATTCGTTTCGATTCCAGCGCCTCCGCGCAACCTGAGCCCGATTTTTCGGCCCTCATCCGCGAATTCCAACACGTCAGCGGTTCCGTGCTCACACCGGTCTCACGCGACGAACGTCCGCTCTATGGCCAGACACTCTATATCGCCAATTGCTCGCTCGACACCCGCTTCGGCCCGTTCCACGCGTACATTTTCCAGGACATCATCGACAAGCACTACATCATCGCCCTCGCGTACGGCGACATCGTCAACTCGAAACTCCTCTACACGCGCCTCCACTCCTCCTGCGTGACCAGTGAAACGTTGCGCGGCTGCGACTGCGACTGCGTGCAACAACTCGAAGGCGCCTTCAAGGTCATCGCCGAAAAAGGCAAAGGCATCCTCTTCTATCTCATGCAAGAAGGCCGCGGCGTCGGCTACGTCGGCAAAGCCCGCGACCGCATGCTTGTGCAAGCCTCGCTCGACCAACTCTCGACCTTCCAAGCCTACGCCGCGATGGGCCTCCAAAAGGACCACCGCAACTACGACAACATTTCCCAAATCTGCTACCTGCTCGGCATCCAGGCATCCTTCGTCGTCCTCACCAACAATCCCGACAAGGTCAACGCCCTCAAAGCTCAAGGCCTCAATGTCGCCCGCACCGAAGCTCTCGAATTCGAACCTTCGCCTTTCAACCTCGCCTACCTCACCTCAAAAGCCGCCGGCGGCCACATCCTGAAACGCCCCGCCGAAACCAGCGTCAAGCGCGCTCTGCCCCCCGAACCAGTCGTTCCCTTTAAACCCCACGTCATCCCCAACGCCCAGCGCTTCATCTACTCCGCCAGCTACTTCCTGCCGATGAAGCCCGTCGACAACGACATCCTGCTCTCTGAGGAGCAGTTCAAGGAGCTCTTCAAAAAGAACTCCATCGACCGCTACATGGCCGGCCCCACGCCGCTCGTGCTCGGCTACCAGATGATTCGCGAAAACCGTTTCTACGTCAAAATTGAGCCCGACAATCTCAACGCCTTCAAACGCGACCACCCGCACGATCCGATTGTCGACCTACTCACTACACCTTATTGGTTTCGCGTCCACGTCTACTACGACATCGTCACCAGCCAGGAATTCGTCGTCCTCACTCACGGCAAACCCCGCGCCTACGACATCCCCGTCGTGCGCCTCCACAGCGAATCACTCTTCAACCGCTTCCCCCTGCGCAGCGTCGACAACCGCGACAAGTTCAAGAAATCCGTGAAGCACATTGTCACCTATGGAGTGGGTGCGGTGATTCTTCTCTACTACGATGGCCGTGGTGCGGGCTTTGGCGCCTACGCGACCGACCTCATGATGGCCGAAGGTTCGCAAGCGCTCTCCAGCGACGAAGCATATCAAAAACTCGGCGTCAGCTACGACAGTCGCGATTACGAAGCATCGATGATGCTGCTCAAACATCACATACCCTCCGAAAAGATCCAAATGGTGATGAACTCGCCCGCCAGCCTCGTGAAAAAGAAAGAGTACTCGGCCGCGCTCAACAACCACCACATCGACGTCGAGAAATGGATCTTCCTCGACGATTCCTCGATCAGCGAGTGAGCAGCGCGGCGCCGACGCGCCGCGAACGCTGAACGTCCAACGCCCAACATCGAACATCCAATGATAAAACAACGGCCGCTCCTTTCTCCGAACTTCGACGTTCGACGTTCGATGTTCGACGTTGGGAGTTCAAGGCGATGACTATCGCCACCGATCCCCTCGGCCACGCGTTGCTCGCCAAACGTCTGGCACAAATCCCCGGCATTCTCGGCGAGATGCTCAAACGCGGTGCCGTACCATTAAAACCATCCACGCTCGCCGCAACGCACTTCATCATCACCGGCACGGGCAGCTCCGAGGCGCACGCGCGCTACCTCACGATGCTGCTCAATCTGCACACTCGTCGCGCCGCCGCCTACCTGCCGCTCTCCGGTTTCACCGCGCAACTCAAACCTTCCTTTGCCGGCAAAACCCTCATCGTTTTCAGCCAAGGCGTCTCACCCAATGCCCAGATCGCGCTCCGCCGGCGTAGTGAGTTTTCAAGTACAGTCCTCTTCACCGCCACCACTCCGGCCACCGCGCTCACCGCTGGCAAGCAAGACCGCGCCGCGCTCCTCCAGGCCATTCTCGACGAGGGCGGCGAACTTATCGAATTTCCTCTCGCCGAGGAGTACACCACCCTCATCCGTTTCGTCGGCCCCATGGCCGGCTACCTCGCCTGCCTTCAATTCACCGCCCAGCTCTCCTGCTGCCGCTTCCGCATACCTGCCGCCATCGACATCCTGCGCCTGCTCGACACGCCAGCGCCCGCCGAACTACTCGATGTCATGCAACGGACCCCCGAACGTTTTGCAGCCGGCTTCTCGCTCGTCACGGCCGCGCCGATCTCGGAATTCGCACAAAATCTCGCCTGCAAATTTATGGAAGGCGTTTTCTGGCCCTGTCCATCTGTTTCGGATTTTCTCCAATTCGCCCACGGCCCGTTTCAACAAACCACTGCACATCCTCATCCCGTCGTCATCCTGCAAGGTGACGCCCCCGTTGAGGCCGAACTCGTCAGCCGCAGTCTCACCATGCTGCGCGAAGTCGGGCTGGCAGCTTACGTCATCCAAGTCGATGCACCTCCGCTCATCTCCATTTTTGGTTTCGAAACTGCATTGAACCGCCTGGTCTACTCGCTCATGACCCGTTTCGGCACCGACCAAATCAACTGGCCCGGCAAAGGCCGCGACGACCAACTCTACGGCTTCTGCCCGGACAAGTAACGGATCTGAAACGAGCCCTGAAAAAAAGTAAGGCCAAGGGGATTAGGTTGATGGCCGATAGTTCGTCTCTTCAGCCAGATCCGCCCGGTACGTCTCGAGCCGGGCGGCGGCAAGCCTGCCTCTTCTTCTGGCG
>JAYTWC010000048.1:0-3564 GCA_043743635.1 Verrucomicrobiota bacterium
AACAATTTCGCATTCTTTGCTGCACTCACTGGCAACCGAGTACAGCTGGCCGAACAAGCATCTCGCGAGAATCTGGCGCGCTATCCGACCAATCTGACCTACCTTGCGACGCACGCTTTTGTAATTTTGATGCGCGGGAATGCAGAACAGGCGCTGAAACTAATCCAGCCGTTAGCGGACCAAGCGGGAAAGTCGTCTGCGGTGGCGTTTGTTTATGGCTTGGCCCTGGCAGGGACAGGTGAAAAGGAGAAAGCGCGGGCAGTTCTCCACAAGCTTGATCCTGCTTCGCTCACGCTGCACGAGATCGCACTTATCAAAACCGCCTTAGGCGATTGACGCTGGTTTTTGAGAGCAACTACGCCGCCGCCAGTAAAACAAGCCGAGCGCGCCGAGTACAGGCAGCCAAGCTCCGACTTCAGGCGTCGGGGTGGCGCTGACAATCGTGCCTGCGCCAACCTGATAGACCAGCAGACCGGACGGACCATTACTTTGCGCACTTTGAGTGCCAGAGAAGCCGCCCGTGTTAGTGACTTGGACCACGATCGTGTTCACCCCGATTTTGAAGACTGCGTTGTTGGGATTGGTCCCATTATCGAAGTTTTGAAAGACCATCGTGTGGGTGCTGTCATAGGCAGGCCAGGTGTTTGAGATGCCGACGGCGCTGCTGGTATTTAAACTGTGGTCCGCATTATAGGTCGGATTGATGTAAGTCGTGGCTGTATCGTCGGCCGACAAAGCGAGGGAGATGGAGGTCTGATTGGTTACGATCGAGCCGTCGGCGTCGCCTGCGTTTCCTTTAATGGTGAAGGTTAAACTGTAAACATAGGTGGCCGCATAGGCACCTGTCGTGCCAGCGCCAGGCAGGAGATCTCCGCCTTTATTTGCGATTCCACTATTGTTCAACGCTCCCGGGGGGGTGATCCATTTCGCTGTGCCAGTGTTGGGCGTCCAAGCCGCGTTGACGTAACTTCCGCTGATCACGTAGGCGGCGCCCTCATACTGCGTCTTTTCGACGCCCCCCACCGAGGCATAGGCGACGCTCCAATGGGGATCGATATTGCCACCACCGATGGTGGTGCCTGTGATATTGCTGCCAGCGTTGCTGCCCGTGTAGTAAAGGTTGTTTACGCTCAGTGCTGTACCGGCTTGTGCTGTGGCGAGCGTGCACAGGAGGAAGCCTGTTTCGAAGATGACGAGCGCTGAAAGCCGATTCATAAGAATATGCTTTCTGAAATGGGGTCCGTGATCAAACGCCTTCAGGTGGCTAAAGCCGTTTTCGATGTGCGGAAACGGCGCGCACAAAAAAAGCCCAGTGCTCCGAGGACGGGCAGCCAGGCGCCGACTTCGGGGGTTGGTTTGCTCGGGTTGAGGATCGTCGCTGCGCCAACTTGGTAAACGAGTAGCCCTCCGGGATTGAGCGATGATGAATTTGAATTGCCGGTTAGACTGTTTGTATTGTCGACTTGGATGACGAGGTAGTTTTTTCCTATCACAAACGTGGCGTTGTTGGCGTGCGCGCCATCGTCAAAGTTTTGGAGCGTGAGTACTTTTGTACTATTCCAAGCGCTTAGTTCGGTCGCACCGAGCGTACTGCTTGTTGTATTGATGCTGCCATTGGCGTTGAGCGTTGGATTGATATAAACTTTTGCCTGATCGTCGGCGGCTAGAGTGAGCGTTATGGATACTTGGCTCGTGACTGTCCCTGAGCCCGTGCCGGTAAGGTCGAAGGCCAGCGTGTAAACGTAGGAAGCGGCATTGGTTCCGGTGGTACCATTTCCGGGGAGGTTGGTGCCGCCGACGTTTGCAGTTCCGGAGCCATCTTGCGCTCCAGGTGGTACAATCCACTGGGCTGTAGTTGTGTTGGCTGTCCAACCGCCAGCAGGAGTGCTGACCACGTAGGCGTAGTCGTTAGTACCAGAGTAAATGGGGTTCGCGGTAAGCCCTCCATCGGTGGTGGCATAGGTGACCTTCCAATTCGCATCCAATGAGCCTCCAGTCTGTAGCCCGCCGCCATTCTTCAGACCTGTGTAGTTAAGTCCGGTTATGGAGCTCGCCGTGCCACCCCATACCGTCCCCAACGAACATAGGTGTAGAGCGGTTCCAAAGAGAAAAAATGCTGAAATCCGATTCATGCGTTGGCGTTTTCTAGAGTGCGATAGGAGCGGCGTGAGATCGAATAAGGGCTATTTGCATAGAAATTGCAATAGTAAAGGATATGTCAAAATCACATCGAATTTTTGCGGGATCATGGTTCGCCGGTGAGTTGGAAATCAAGGGTTAAGCTTAAAATGGGAGCACAATTTGGGCTTTTTTATGATTGCTGGGGCCGTCCGTGAGATGGGAAGCCGTGGATGTGGTGTCGACGCATTCGCTTCGTTGCGACCCTATCTTCGAGATGGACGCTGGTTATAGTGCAAGAAATCAGGGGAATACCGCCGAGACGTCTTGTCGCTACTTCAACTAGTAAGGCTCGCTAATAATACGCCGTTGCCTTGGTCGATTGAAGTTCGCAATTCTTTACTTGCCTGCGCTCACCGTTTACGACCCCGTTGTTATTTCGTCAGTTGTAGCATCGTTTCAACCTTCAAACACCAGTCATTCGCTTCGCGATGAATTCAATCGTCAATTTATTCCGCTCCTCGATCGGTCGCAAATTTCTGATGGCGATCACCGGGTTGGTCCTCGTTGGTTTCGCCTTCGGTCATCTGGTGGGCAACCTCCAGATTTTCCTGCATCCGGACCACATCAACGGCTACGCCTCATTCCTGCAAGGTCTCGGGCCGGCCCTTTGGCTCGTGCGCCTGGTTTTGCTCGCTTGCACCGTCCTTCACATCTGGGCGGCCGTCACGTTGACGATCGAGAGTCGCATCGCCCGCGGCCCCGAACAATACGGTGTTAAGAAATGGCTCAGCGCCACCATCGCTTCGCGCTACATGCGCATGAGCGGCATCGTGGTCGCGGCCTTCCTTGCGTATCATATCGCTCATTTCACGGTGGGTGTTGCCCAACACAAAACATTTAAGAGCCAGATCGCCGAATGGACCATGACCGAGGACGCGCGCGAATTCGGCGTGCCGCTCGCCGCCAAGGGCCAGGTGGTTCACGACGTTTATTCGATGGTTTATCTCGGCTTCAGGAGCCCGTGCGTGGCGATTTTCTACATCATCGCCGTCGGTCTCCTATCAATGCACGTCATGCACGGCGCCGAGTCGATGTTTCAGACGTTTGGCCTGCGCAATCACAAATGGGGCACCTGCCTGCGTAACGCTGTGATGCTCGCCTGCGTGGTTTACTTTCTCGGCAGTTTGTCGATCCCCGGTGCCATACTTTCCGGTATCGCTAAACCCGCTCCCGGTACGGCCGCCGCCGCTTACTGCGGCTCCTGCTGTCCCGCCACCTCCTGCGAAACCAAATAATTTTTCCCGCCATGGCCAATCTAGAGTCCAAAATTCCCTCCGGTCCGCTCCCCCAAAAGTGGAGCAAGTACAAGGCGGAGTCCCTCAAGCTCGTTAATCCCGCCAACAAGCGTAAATACGAGGTCATCGTTGTCGGTGCCGGTTTGGC
>JAYTWC010000049.1:0-6437 GCA_043743635.1 Verrucomicrobiota bacterium
GAGACGCGCGCGGGCGTGGTGTGCTTCATTAACCAGACGAAAGTGGAAAACCCCACGAGTGATCCGATGAAAGCGAGGTAGAAAAATGCACCGATGGAGCGTCCGCTCATCGCCGAAAAGCTGAAGGTGGACAGTTCGCCGTGGATGATTCCGCCGAGGAAAAGCGCCACACTGCCACCGAGCATTTGCATCGACGAGGCGAGAAACGGTGGCGCAGGATTTTTCACATGACGTGACCAGATTGAACCAAAGGCCCATGAGACACAGGCGAGCAGCACGAGCAGCATGGCAGGCAGATTGATGTTAGTTGTGGAAGCCGTTTCCCACGGAGCAGCAAGGCAGGCGACACCGGCGAAACCAAGGAGAAGGCCCACGAAAGTTGTCTTCGTCGGCCGGATGCCACCGCGCCAAAACCATTCGGTCAGCACCATGAACACGGGCTGGATTCCGATGATCAGCGCGGTCAGGCCGGAGGGCAGGGTTTGTTCAGCCCATGAAACGAACCCATTGCCACCGAGAAGAAGGAAGGTGCCGATAAAGGCGTTGTCGCGCCACTGGCGGGCGGTGGGTTTCGGAGCGCCGCCGCCACGAACAAGCAGCATCAGAATCGAGCCGGCGAGGAGAAAACGGCCCGCGCCCATTAAGAACGGAGGGATGGTTTCCACGGCGACGCGGATGCCGAGGTACGTGCTTCCCCAGATCAAGTAGATCGAGGTAAAGGCGATGACGAAGGCGGTGGTGCTGGGCTTTTGCATTTTGTTGAATCGCTAACGGGCGGAAAATGAGTTCGATTGCGAATAGTTCGGTTTTTACGCAAGCTGCTTTTTGGCGAGTTCACCGAGAGTACGGACCGCATTTTCGACCGCTTCACCCCACGGGATGCCGCAGTTGATGCGCAGGCAGTTCCGGTAGCGTTCCTTTACGGAGAAGAGAATGCCGGGCGCGATGGCGATCTGTTGCTTGAGCGCATCGGTGTGGAGTTTGAGCGTGTCGACCTTGGCGGGTAGTTCGGCCCAAAGCACGAAACCGCCATGCGGACGGCTGAGGCGCGTGCCGACGGGAAAGTTGCGCAGGATGGCCTGCGAAAAGAGGTGCAATTGGTTCTGGTACGCGCGACGGATCGAGCGCAAGTGGTGGTCGTAGCCGCCATCGCGCAGGAAGTTGGCAATCGTCTTTTGCAGCACGACGGGCGTGCCGAGTGTATTCGTAAACTTGAGACGCCGCACGCGGTCGAGCCAGCGGCCGGGGAAAACCCAACCGACGCGCAGGCCGGGCGCGAGCGTTTTGCCGAACGAACTGCACAGCATCACGCGGCCATCGCGGTCCCAAGATTTGAGGGGCTTTGGGCGACGTTCGCTGAAATGGAGATCGCCGTAGATGTCGTCCTCGATTGCGGGAATATCGAATTCGCAAAGCAGCTCGTAGAGCTTTTCCTTTTTCTCGTCGGGCATGCAGGAGCCGAGCGGATTTTGGAAACTGGGCATGACGAAGAGCGCTTTCACGTCGTTGCGCGTGAGTGCTTCGCGGAGCGAATTATGGCAGAGGCCTTCGCGTGAATCGGTGGGGATTTCGAGGACGCGGAGGTTAAGACTTTGAATCGTTTCAAGAATCCCGAAATACGCGGGTGTTTCGAGAGCGATGGTATCGCCAGGCTGGGCCACGGCGCGAAGGGCGAGGTTGAGCGCCTCGGTGCAGCCGACGGTGATGACAACTTCTTCGTGCGAAAGAGCGACGCCCGCCTGGAGATAGCGGCGGGCGATTTCTCTAGTGAGTGGTTCGTAAGCCCAGTTTACGGCGTAACGGCCGATGAGCGCTGGTTCGTTGCGCGCGACTGAGCCGAGGAGTCGGGCGAGTTTTTGCGCGGGAAAGAGCGAGGCGTCGGGGCAGGCCGCGCCGAGTTGCACGCAGGCAGGATCGGAGGCGCGAGCCATGAAATCGGCGGTGAGGTCGCTGGTGCTGACGTAGGCGGGTTTCGCCATCGGCTTGGCCATGCGCGGTTCAGGGATTTCGAACGGCAACCGCGGACGTACGTAGTATCCCGATTGCGGGCGGGCTTCGAGATAACCACGGTTTTCTAACACGGTGTAGGCCTGCAACACGGTGGAGATGCTGACGTCGCGTTGGAGCGCCATTCTCCGAACGGATGGGACGCGATGACCGGCGCGGAGCGTGCCTTGCTCGATGAGTTGTTGCAATGAGTCGGCCAGCTCAACGTAGAGCGGCGGTGCGGGTGGCTTGGCGAGGGTTTGGATCATGGCAGGGTGAGATTAACAGAACCGATATGGGTTGCGCAGGAGCAGCGTGGAGGGATTGAGACCGGTACAGTTAAGTTAAATTGAAAACTGTAACCATCACAAAATTCACCGTTCGCCGCGTGCCGCCAATTTTCAACAATCCGTTTTTCCCTCGATGAATTGTCTCAACACAACTGTTATGTCATCTATTAAATGACAAACTTTATGGTGGTCTACTTTTATAATTATGATCTTTGAAGTGCGAATATTCTAACAATTTGTCATTTAATAGATGACAAGTTTTCTTTATGAAGATGATGGAAATCTAGCTTGGCTGAAATTGCCTTCGGGTAGGGCGCGCTCGCTGGGCGCGCCGGGTGTGCGGAACAGCACCACTCTTTATGAAACTGCTTTAGGAGCGTTGGCCGAAGAGGGCGGTGCCGACCCGAACTTGAGTGCTTCCGGCAGCGACGGCGGCTGCGAGGTCGCTGGTCATGCCCATGGAGAGTTCGCGTAAAGGAGTGCCAAACTGCGGCGCAAATTTGTCGCGCAGTTCGCGCAGGGCGTTGAAGGTCCGCTGGGCGACGGCAGGGTCGTCGGAAAGCGGCGCAATGGTCATAAGGCCATCGAGGCGGAGATTTTTACAGGCGAGCGCCGCTTCGATCAGGCGCGGTGTATCTTCAATTTCGGCACCGAATTTGGCGGGATCGCGTCCGGCATTGATTTGGAGCAGAATAGCTAATGTACGGCTGCGTTCGCTTGCAGCGCGGTCCAGAAGGGTGAGCAGCTTAGCGCTGTCGACGCTTTGGACGCGGTCGAAATGTTCGGCGGCGATTTTGGCTTTGTTAGATTGGAGGTGCCCAATAAGTTCCCATCGCAGGGCTGCATGGATTAGTGCTTTTTTATCAACGGCTTCTTGCACCCGGTTTTCGCCCACAGCTGCCAGTCCGTAGCGAGCGGCATATTCGGCGGCGGCCGCTGGATGGGTTTTAGTGACAGCAAGAAGTGAAACTTCATTCGGGGCCCGTCCGCAGGACTGACAGGCTGCGGCGATGCGTGCGATTACGTCGTCGGTGTTGGCCTTAAAATCTTCGAATGAGACCATGATTAAAAAGACTGTTTAATGGTTTGCACACTGATAAGTACTATTTATACAGGGCTTCGAATTTCGCGCATCATGCAAATCGAAAACTTTAAAATCTTCGCAGATCTCGTCGAGACGAAGAGCTTCTCGAAGGCGGCAAAAATTAATGGCATCACCCAGTCAGCGGTGAGCCAGCAGGCGCGGGCGATGGAGCGTCATTTTAAGACATTGTTGATCGATCGCAGTCAAAAGCAGTTTCAACTCACCCGCGAAGGGCAGAGGGTTTACGATGCGTCGAAGGAGATGCTGCATCAGTACGAGAAATTGTTGAGCGAGTTGCAGGAGATGAAAAAGGTGATCAGTGGTACGATTCGCATTTCGACCATTTATTCGATCGGTTTGCACGAGCTGCCGCCCTATATCAAACGGTTCCTGCAAGATTACCCTTCGGTCAATGTCCGCGTGGAATACCGCCGCTCGAATCTCGTGTACGAGGATATTTTACACAACTCAGTCGATTTTGGCCTGGTCGCGTTTCCGGTTAAAATGCGCCAGATCGAGGCAGTGCCGTTCCGCAATGACCGGCTTGTCCTGATCACTCATCCTTCGCATGCCCTCGCGCAATGCACCGAGGTCGATTTGCGTGATCTGACCGGTCAGAAATTTATCGGTTTTGACCCTGACATACCGACCCGAAAGGCGGTCGACCAGATCTTCCGCGACCACAAGCTCGAGATCGAACCGGTGATGGAATTCGATAATATTGAGACGGTGAAGCGTGCGGTCGAAATTGACCATGGTATCGCGATCGTTCCTCAAGCTACGGTACAGCAGGAGCAGCGAGTTGGTTCGCTTGCGGTGGTTCCCTTCCATGGCAAAGAGTTCTCCCGTCCGCTCGCAATCCTTCATCGCAAAGGCCGCGTACTGACTCCAGCGATGAAGAAATTTATCGATATTCTGAGCATGGATCTGGCCGTTAAACCTGAAACCTAAGACCTGAAAGCAGGTCAGTCGCCCTCACCGGCAGCTTGTCTGAGGTTTGTGGTTCAAATTAACGCCTTTCATTGGTTAGGTTTTGTCCATGGTTCATAATTTGGTGCTAGCTCTTTACAGCTTAACGCTGGCCGGCTTGGCCTGCTTCGCGGTACATCGCGTGAAAATGCTTTGGCAGTACCTGCGTGCATCGCGTCAAAAACAGCCTGAGCTCCGATCGATGACTGAAGGGCATCCCCATGTGTGCGTGCAGTGCCCGCTGTTTAACGAGGCGTTGGTGGTCGAGGCCTTGCTCGAAAAAGTCACGGCGTTGCGATGGCCGGCGGACTTGATCGATCTTCAGATTCTTGATGATTCCAACGATGAAACTCCTGCCGTCATCGAGCGCTGGTTGAAGGCGCATCCCGAACGCGCAGTTAATGTGCAGCATATTCGCCGAACCAAGCGCGAGGGCTATAAAGCCGGCGCACTTGCGCACGGACAAACGTTGACCAAGGCAGAATTTCTGGCGGTGTTCGACGCGGACTTTCAACCGGAGCCGGATTTTCTGGAAAAGCTTTTGCCCCATTTCGCCGATCCGCGGGTGGGCGTCGTTCAGGCGCGTTGGGAGTTTTCCAATCGGCGGGCGAGTTTGTTGACGCGGTTTCAAGGTATCTTTCTCGACGCACATTTTATTGTCGAGCAGGCCGGGCGTTTTGGCAGTGGACTGTTTTTAAATTTTAACGGCACGGCTGGCATCTGGCGTCGCTCAGCTTTGGAGGATGCGGGTGGTTGGTCAGCCGACACGGTGACCGAGGATCTTGACGCGAGTTATCGCGCGCAACGCCGTGGTTGGAAATTTGTCTATCTTGAACATTACACGGTGCCGTCGGAATTGCCGGAGAGACTCACGGCGTTCAAGTCGCAGCAGCATCGTTGGACCAAAGGAGGAGTTCAGGTAGCGCGGAAACAGCTGCGCGACATTCTGCGCAGCGATCTGCCCCGGCGCATCAAGCACGAGTCAGTTGCGCATCTGGGAATTGGGTTTGTGCATCCGTTGTTAATCACGTTTTCAATTCTTTTTGTCCCTTACCTATATCTCGTGTCTGCACAGCCGACGGGTTTTTGGGCATTTATCAATCCGCTTTCCGTTCTGCTTTCTGCGGGGGCAACGGTTACGTTTTACATCACGGGTCAGTATTTTTGGCGGAAACAGTGGGGCGAAGGATTGTTGATGTTATTGGGTTCGCCTTTACTGCTCGCATTTGGTCTGGCGATGAGTGTGACGTGTTGTGCGGCGGTTATTGAGGGATTGTTGACCAAGGGCGGTGAGTTTGTGCGCACGCCGAAAGGTGGTCGTGCGGCGAAGAGCGGCGGTTTGACCGCGTGTTTCCGCACGCGCACCATGTACACGGCGATCACGGTGGTGGAGGTTGCCCTTGGCCTCGTGATGCTGGGTGGCGCGGTCTATTTCCACCGCAACGAAATGTTACCGGTTGCCATCGTATTGTTGGTTAAGGCTACTGGGTTTCTTGGGGTGGCGGCATTGTCCACGCCGGATTTGCTTCCGCGTTTTGCCGTGCGCGCTTGACGGCGGCGGGCCGTTGAGTCCCTTGTGGCTTAAATTCCTGTCATGAAAAAATCATTCATTCGCGCAATGGTTGGTACCTTTATTTCCCTGATCTTTGCTGGTGTGCTGGCGCATGCTGCGGGTGAGGTTGGCTCAGTGGCACCGGCTTGGAAATTGCGTTCGGTGGATGGCCGCGAGGTGAGTGCGGCGGATTTTGCGGGCAAGGTATTGGTGGTGGATTTTTGGGCGACCTGGTGCCCGCCGTGTCGGGCTGAAATCCCTGGCTTTGTCGAACTCCAGAAAAAGTATGAAAAAGATGGATTGGTGATTGTTGGTGTTTCGGTGGATCGGGGTGGTGTTGACGTGGTCAAAAATTTCATCGCGGCAAACAAAATCAATTATTCCATCGTGATGGCCGACGACAAAGTGACGGATCTTTTTGGCGGTATTGAAGGGATACCGACGACCTTCGTGATCGATCGGTCGGGCAAGATACAGTTGAAGGAAGTGGGCTTTGTCGAAGCCTCTCAGTTTGAGGCACGGATCAAGCCGTTGCTTGCTGCGCCGAAGCCTTGAG
>JAYTWC010000050.1:0-4385 GCA_043743635.1 Verrucomicrobiota bacterium
ATTAAAGTGACAGAAAAAATGATCCGAACACCAGCTGGCAGGTACGTCGCAGATCAACTGCTTCGATCCGGATCGTCGCCGTACGGACACCACGGCGAAGCTGAATCAGCAGAATCACGCGACGATTTTATCCACAAACTGCGTGTCTGTCACAAAGAGCTACGTGAATCTCGCCGCTGGTTACGACTTGTCCACGCAACACCCTTGATCAGCAAACCAGAATTGCTAAGCCCACTCATCACCGAGGCCGAAGAGCTCGTGCGAATTTTCACCGCAAGCATTCAAACCGCACAGCGCAACCGCAAATCCTCCGTCACTTGAGCGTTCAAAGTTCAACGTTCGACGTTCAGCGTTCCAAGCCGCCCAGCGGCTTGGCTGCCTTGGACTACTCGATCCTTCAGCAATGCATGCATTGCGGGATGTGCCTGCCGACGTGTCCGACGTTTACCGAAACCGGTCGCGAGAGACATTCTCCGCGCGGCCGCATCGCGCTCATGCGGGCTGTCGCCGATGGCGAACTGCCTTTCAGCCGTAACTTCGCCGAGGAGATGAGCTACTGTCTCGGCTGCCTCGCGTGCACCACGGCGTGTCCGGCCGGAGTCGACTACGCGCACTTGCTCGAAACAGCCCGCTCCGAGGCCGAACTGCGCGGACTGCTCCAAACGCCCACGCGCCGCTTCGTCCGCTGGTTCACCATGCGTTTCATGTTCGTGCACCCGCGCGTCATGCGCACCGTCGGCCGCCTACTCTGGTTTTATCAAATCCTCGGACTGCAAACACTCGTTCGCTCCTTAAAACTCACCGCGCTGTTACCATGTCGCATCCGCGAACTCGAACCCGCCACGCCGGAGATCCATCCGCCGTTTTCCGATGCACGCATCGCCAAAGTCGAACTATCACGCACAGCTAAACGCTACCGCGTCGCTCTGCTCACCGGCTGTGTCTCCGACCTGATCCTCGCCGACGTCAATCGCGCCACGGCCGACGTGCTCACCGAAAACGGCTGTGAAGTTTTAACTCCACGTAACCAACATTGCTGCGGCTCACTCCACGAGCACAACGGCGACCTTGAAACCGCACGCCGTCTGGCCCGCATCCAGATCAACATGATCAATCCGTTTTCCGTCGACGCGATCATCAGCAACGCCGGTGGCTGCGGCTCGCACCTCAAACACTACGACCGCCTGCTCGCCGATGATCCCGCCTACGCCGCCCGCGCTGTCGAGTGGGTCCGAAAAACAAAGGACATTTCCGAATGGTTGGTGGAAATCGGCTTTCGGCAGCCAATGCTGCCGAAACCCGAACGCCCAACATCCAACATCCAACATCCAACGTCCAATTGCGGAAACCAACCCATTCAAAATTCTCATCAAGGTGCAGCAGCGTCCGATTCCGACACTTCGATGTTGGGCGTTGGACGTTCGACGTTCGACGTTCGTGATAAGTCAGCGCGTGCCGCGCTGACTTATCACGAGTCCTGCCATCTCGCCCACGGACAAAAAATCTCGGCCGCTCCCCGCGCGATCCTTCGCTCGCTCCCAGACTACGAACTGCGCGAGTGCGCCGAAGCGACGTGGTGTTGTGGCAGCGCCGGAATCTATAACATTACACAACCGGCAACCGCCGCCTGGCTCCAGCAACGAAAGGTCGGCCACCTCCGCGCTACGCAAGCCGTCGTCGTTGCCACCGCCAATCCCGGTTGCCACCTCCAAATCATAAACGGCCTGCGCAAAGCAGACGCGTCTCAAGTTCGCGTCGTTCATCCCATCGTCCTCCTCGCTGAGGCCTACCGCGCCGAAACATAGCCAGAACGGCGGACAGCTTTCTTTGGTGTTCTTTACTGAATTTCTGTAAACAATTCAGACGGGATCTGCGTTTCCATTATAGAAATCCGCCATATCTCCACCACCACCCCATGCAGCCGGATGATTTCTCACAATGGATAGCGCCCGCCCAATCTCGCATGGTCAATTGCACGTGGCGCATCGTACGCGATGCGGCCGATACGGACGACGTCATTCAGGAAGTGCTGCTGCATGTTTTCAAACGATTCGACGAGGTTCGGCGACATCCCAATCCCACCGCGCTGCTTCTACGCATCTGTACTCAAAAAGCGCTCGACCATTTGCGCCGAAGGAAATCACGCGGCGGCCCAGCGTCCATTTTATCGCCGGATCTCACTTCGCCTACGCCTTCGCCCCGGCAACAGCTCGCCGCAGACGAGCAACGCCAACAGCTTCTTGCCTTCATCGGCGAGCTACCAGCACGCGAAGCCGAGGCGATCACGTTATACGCGCTCGAGGAAATGGGGTATCCGGATGTGGCTGCCGCGATGGATTGTCGCGAGGCAACGGTGCGCGTGCTGGTCGGCCGCGCCCGCGAACGATTCCGTGTGGAGTTCGGGCGAGAAAAGCCAACTGCGAAAACAACCGAAGCCGAACTGTCAGAATTATCCAAATTTCAAAAAGACTGAGCCATGGACAACGATAAACTCGATCAATCCTTGAAGGATCATCTCGCGGGCTCCGCTCCAGCCGAGATTCACGCCAGCGCCAATGAGCATTTCCAAAATCTCGCCAAAGCCCTAAGCGCTCAAGCACCTCGTGTAGCTCGCCCACGTCGTCCTCTACTCTGGTTTTGGGCCGGCGTAAGCCTCTCAGGCTCGGTGGCACTGGCTGCAATCGTCTTCACATTAATATTTTCTCCCGCGCCCACCTGGGCTCAAGTCGCAGAGCGTTTTCGCAATCTGCGTTTTTTTAATGCGACCGTTTTTTTCACCGAAAGCAGCGACCAACAACCAGAGAAAATCGATCTGTGGGTCGCTCAGAACCATCAGCTGCGTGCCCATTATCGTGGCCTGATTTTCTTTGGCGCTGAAGGTAGGATTACCAAGGTAATTTCTGCGGAGAAAGGAGATGAAGTCCCGCTCGACGACATTAAGTTTCGCCTGCGTTCACGAGATGGTACGACTGACTCGTCTTCTGCTTTAGCTCTGGTGCGTGGTATAGCTAGACTTGGTCAAAAGCCAGAGTTTTCACTCGATCAACTACTCTTACTCGTCAGCGGAAAACGCGAGGAACTCCGACTCACGCCGAACACCGACACCAACACAGCCGATGAAATGCAAGTCTTCGATTTCGCCGGAAAGAAGAACCCGGAATGGATGCGCATGTGGGTACTTAAGAAGAGCCAACTTCCCGTTCGTCTGCGCGTGTGGGACCCGTGCGACGGCGGCCAAACAGATCTGCTTTTTGACTACGCCACTCAGATGCCCGAGGACGCTTTTGATTCGGTTAAAGTTCAAGCAGCGCTGCGCGAAAAACAGGGCGCAACCAATCGGCTCTACACCTTGCTCCCCGACTCAGGTGGCCAACCTATCACACCCGAGCAACTTTTTGCGACACGTGGTTATCATCTGCCAGATGTCGACAGCGTCGGTCGCACACCCGAGGGAGTGGTGTGGGTTCTCAGCCGCAATGTGGAAAACCGTCGGCCCGACGGTGAACGTGTGTTTGGTTGGAGCCAACTCACCGATAACCTCGGCCAGGAATACACGCACCGCGTGATCGGATGGATGGCATCAGATGACGCCCTACTCGAATATTTCGTGCCAAATAAACCCAGCAAAGGCCTCAAACAACCCGGCAGCTATCAGCTCATTTGTAATGATACTCCGGCCACACTGCTGCCTGGCGATGAGCACAGCGGCAAATCCATTGGTACACTCGTCATTTCGCATTGGCGAGAAACCACCACGATTCCCGATCTGCTGCGCACCAGCCAAAACCAAATCAATGGGCACACCAACTGGCTGCTCGTCACCATGGACGACGCCGCCGAACAACAAGACTGGTCTAAATTTGAAGAAGCCGCCGCGGCCATTCCAGGAAATCCCGAAACCGATCTGGAGGCGCTGACACGCGACGTGAAGCGAATCCACAAGCTAAAACTCACCGAAGACCAACCAGCCGCCACCGCGCTGTGCACGCGACTTTATCCCCTCGTCGCTGCTGGCGTGCAACAAGGCCAACCCCTCTACAGCAACATCGTGCGCTGGCATGTCGCCGATCTGTACCGCAGAGGTCAACGGGTAGAGGCGCGGGTACTCGCCAATCGCCACGCTTTGGAAGCACTCGAACGCAGCAAAACCGATGGCCCGCAGTTTATCGTCGATCTTCTAATAGAACTCCGGCTGGCCGGATTGACCGAGGCGGAAACAAGTTCGTTTTTCGAAGGTAAAGTCATCAATCAAAAATCTTTCCGCCGGCAACTCGAGAAATCCCGGCTATTTAACGATCCGTTGCCGCCACCAACCGATCAACAACCAACAGCCATGCTGTAAATGTGTATTTCTGCATCCCAATGAAATCGTTTTTGCATCTTTT
>JAYTWC010000051.1:0-5341 GCA_043743635.1 Verrucomicrobiota bacterium
GCGTTTGCCACGGCTGACAACCCGCGCAACGAATCGATTGCGCAGATTTTTGGCGACATGAAGAACGGTGTTACGGCACCGGAAAAAATCACGTGGATCGAAGACCGCCGCCGGGCGATCAGCCTCGCGCTCGACATGGCCGGACCGGGCGACTGTCTGCTTATCGCCGGTAAAGGGCACGAATCGTATCAGGAATTTGCTGACACCGTCATTCCGTTTGACGACCGCCAGGTCGTGCGGGAGCTGATCGCCGTGAAAACGCTCAAGACGCAGACCTAACCCGAAGACGAACCTGTTAAAAGAACCATGTTTTCCTTTGCCCCAATGTACCTCGCAAACTGGACCGGTGGCCGATGGCTGTCGGCGCCGGTTGGTTCGTTGACGGGTTTCACCCAAGACACGCGTCAGCTTAAGCCGGGACAAGTGTTTGTGGCGTTGAAGACGGACCAGCGTGATGGGCACGATTTTCTGCGCACGGCGTTGTCGGCGGGCGCGAGCGCGGCGCTGGTAAGCCGGCCCGATCCGTCGCTGATTTTACCGCAACTCGTGGTGGCCGATCCGCTCAAGGCATTTCAAGCGATCGCCCGGGAGCACCGGCGTCAGTTTCACGGGCCGGTTGTGGGTGTTTCGGGTAGTTGTGGAAAAACGTCGACCAAGAATTTACTCGCCCAGTTGTTGGGTGGCGGGCCGGGTGTGCTCGCGACTGAGGGGAACCTCAATAACCACCTCGGCGTGCCGCTGACGTTGACGCGGCTCGAACCCGATGCGCATGGATTTGCGGTCGTTGAAGCGGGCATTAGCGGTCCGGGCGAAATGGCCGAACTCGCGGACATGATTGAGCCCGATTATGGCATTGTTACGCTGGTCGCGCATGCGCACACGCAGGAACTTGGCGGTGTCGACGGTGTGGCGCGCGAAAAAGCTGTGCTCCTTCGCCACTTGCGATCGGGCGGACTGGGCGTCTTCCCGAACCAATGTTGGAATTTCGATGCTTTTAAGGATTTGCCGCAGACCAGCATTGTGGTCGCTCCTGCCGGTGCGCAGGTGAAAGCGCCGCGAGTGATGCATTTTGATGCGACGTTTACTGCGACGGGTACCCATCTTGTTGTCGGTAAGCATCAGTTTAGGTTTCGGCGGGTCAGTCGTGGGATGGCGCAGAATGCGGCACTGGCCATCGTGCTCGCATCGGAACTGGGTGTGAAGGATGTCGCCATTCAGCAGGCTTTGGAAAACTGGCAGTCGGCAAAATGGCGCGGCGAGTATCGTCGCGAGGGCGACCGTTTGTTGTACCTAGATTTCTACAACGCCAATCCTGCTTCGATGGAGGATGCGCTGGAAACATTTTACGCCGTTGCACCTGAAAACGAGCCGAGAATGCTTGTGCTCGGTTGCATGGAGGAGCTTGGGCCGGACGCGCCGTTGCACCACCGAAAACTCGGTCAGTCGCTCCAATTGCGTCCGCAAGACCGCGCTTTTGTCATCGGCAGCGAGTCGGCTGCGGTGGTTGCGGGCGCGCTTGAAGCTGGGATTCCAGCAACTCGTATCCAGGCAATTGATACGTTGGCACCGGTTACATCCGAGATCGCGGCGTTCTGCGGTGCGGTGTTTATCAAAGGCAGCCGTCGTTACGGACTCGAAAAAGTGTTGCCGCCGGTTGTCAGTCCTCCGTCATCCTCAGGCGGTGGTGGTGGCGGAGGCGTCAAATCTCGTGGAAGTTTCCTGAGTGCATTTTCAATGAACCGCAGCGCGTCTGTTTTGCCGTCGGGCTGGCATTTTCCGGCACCGATGGCGATTCGATCTGTCCGCAGCGGTGGCACCGCTCCCATTTTCTAATTGTTTCCATGTTAAGTTATCTCGCCGATTACGACAAATATTTTGGTCCTTTGCGTTTGCTGCAGTACCACAGCTTCCGCATGCTCATGGCGATTGTGACGGCGACGGTGATTGGTTTTGTGCTTGGACCGTGGATCATCCGGCGGTTGCGCGTCCTGAAATTCGGTCAACACTACGATGATGATCGGACCGGTGATCTGGCGTCCAAGTTCGACAAGAAGAACACGCCTACGATGGGCGGGTTACTGATCTTTGGTTCGGTATTCTTAAGCACGGCGCTTTGGGCCAGGCCCAATGTTTGGGTTTTTGTTGCTATGTTCGTTTACGCGGCCCTCACCGGCGTCGGTTTCCGCGATGACTATTTAAAGGTGATTCGAAAGAGCCGCGACGGTATTTCCTCCGGCGAAAAAATGCTCTGGCAGACAATTATTACGCTGGTTGCGTTGGGTCTGCTGATGATCGATCCGCAGAGTGCTGGAAAGATCCGCGAACTTTGGGTGCCGTTTTTGAAATATCCGGTGCTCGTAGCGATGCCGATTGGTGTGCTTTTTGTAATGATGTTTCTGTGGCTGGTGGGTTTCAGCAACGCGATCAATCTGACCGATGGTCTCGACGGACTGGCCGTGGGTTGCACGATCACCGTGGCGTTGGTCTATGGTATCATGGCTTACGCGGCGGGCAACACGCGCATCGCGGATTATCTGCTAATCAGTTTTGTGCCGGGCACCAGCGAGCTTGCGGTGATTTGTGGTGCGATTGTTGGCGGTGGCATGGCGTTTTTGTGGTTCAATTCCTATCCAGCGGAACTTTTCATGGGCGACACAGGTTCGCTTGCCCTTGGCGGTTTGATCGGTGTGATCGCTTTCATGGTGCAGCAGCCGCTCACGCTGGTGATTGTCGGAGGCGTGTTTGTCGCCGAGGCGGTTTCGGTTATGATTCAGGTGGGCTATTTCAAATTCACGCGTCGGCGTTATGGCGAAGGCCGGCGTTTCTTTAAAATGGCACCCATTCATCATCATTTTCAAAAACTCGGCTGGCCGGAGACGAAGGTCGTCGCCCGGTTTTGGATCATTTCATTGATTTGTGCCCTGGCCGGTTTGGGTACGTTAAAACTCCGCTGATGGCTCTCCGCATTCCAGAAGTTCTCAGTTCGCTGCTTGGCCAACCCGTGGCTGTGCTGGGCGGAGGCGTGAGCGGACGCGCGGTGATGACATTGTTGGAGAAGATTGAAACCAAGGGTGTGCTTTTTGATGAGATGCAACCAGGGGCCCGGGCAGTTTTTTCGGCGGCTGATGCGGCTTCCCACCGGCTCGTGGTATTTAGTCCGGGGTTTCGGCCGGATCATCCGTGGTTGGTGACGGCGCGTGGGGCGGGTTGTGTGTGTTTGGGCGAGTTGGACTTTGCGGCTTTGTTTTGGCGAGGCACGGTGCTCGCGATCACGGGTACGAATGGGAAAACGACGCTGACGGAATTTTTGACTCATGCGCTACAGCATGTGCGACGCGATGCCCGGGCGACCGGAAATGTCGGCTATTCCTTCTCGCAATTGGTTGTCGACGAGGCGGGCGGCGTTTTCGATGCCGTGGCGGTGTGTGAGGTGAGTTCGTTTCAGGCGGAGACGCTGGTGCATTTCCGGGCGGATGCGACGCTTTGGATCAATTTGGCGGAGGATCATCTTGAGCGTCACTCGGGCATGCGGGCCTATTTTGACGCCAAGTGGCGTTTGCTTGACCGGACGGTTGGCGGCGTGGTTCTTGTGGGTAGTTCGGTTCAGCGGCTTGCAGCTGGATTCGGACGTGCCTTGCCGGTTGAAGCCTGTGTTGCCACGGAGGAACAGCCGGCGGACGTGCTGCTTTCCGGCACGATTTTCGACCAGTATCCGCAGCGGGAAAATTTCTTGCTGGCGGCGGCCTGGTGGCGTCACGCGGGGTTGACCGAGACGGCTTTGTATGCGGCGGCGCATACGTTCAAACCGGGACGGCATCGTCTGGCGCAGGTTGCGACGAATGCAGGGATTTCATTTTGGAACGATTCGAAAGCGACAAATTTCCATGCCGTTGAAGCGGCACTCGGCAGTTTCGCCGCGCCGGTGTTATTGATTTTGGGTGGTCGGGCGAAGGGCGGTGATATTGGCGGATTTGTGGGGCGGATCACACCCCGCGTAAAACGCACTTTCCTTATTGGTGAAACGCAGCATAATCTAGCCAGCGCCTGCGCTGACCACCATGTGCCCTTTACGCTTTGCTCCTCGTTGGAGGACGCGGTGCAAAAAGCCGCTGCCAATGCCGTCGACGGCGACCACGTGCTGCTCAGTCCCGGCTTCGCGAGTTTTGATATGTTCAAGAGTTACGAGGATCGCGGCGACCAGTTCGAAAAACTTGTGAGCAACCTGCGAATAACCTCGGTTTCGCGCTAATAATCACTCCTTTTTAACCCAAAACCTGCCTATGAAAATCCTGAAAGTTCTTGGTGTCGTCTTCGCCATACACGCCGCCATATTTATGTTTGTATTCGCGATTCCGGGGTGCCGCACCACGGCGCGTCCCACGCCGTCAGCGCCACCTGCTGAATCGCCTGTCTCGAACAACACCGTGACCTATCCAGGTTCGGCCAGCTCGGGCCCCGTTTCTGGATCTCCCAGTGATGGTTCTTCCACCGTAGCCGGAGCCGATCTCAATCCTGGAACTTCTGGCGGTGCGCCTATGGTTTCCTTCAATGCGGCGCCCGCGAGCGGCACCCAGCATTTCAATCCGACACGCCCAGGCACGGCAGTGGCCAATGCCCTTGAGAGCAGTGAAGTGACAGGAGTTACTCCGGCGACGAAATACAAAGTTCAGAGCAACGATAGCCTCTGGAAAGTCGCCAAAAAGCACGGCATCGGCATCGATGATCTCGCAAAAGCGAATAACCTTAAGCCCAACACGCCGCTCAAGGTCGGCCAGAATCTTATTATCCCCGGAAAGCCTACCACGTCTGCCAATGGCCAGGGTGCTGCCTCCGGTGGTACGCGTACCTACACGGTGAAAGCCGGCGACAGTCTCGGCTCCATTGCCCGCAAGACAGGGACCACGACCAACGTCATTCGTTCACTGAATCCGCAGATGAAAAACGATATGGTTCGCGTGGGTCAGGATCTCGCTTTGCCGCCAGCGACGCCTGGCGCAGCACCTGCCGCACCTGCTCTTCCAGCCAACCCTGTCGCCGCCACCGGATCCGTTCCGGCACCCGCCGGTAGTATCTCGCACGTGGTTAAACCGGGCGAAGGATTGAATCAAATCGCTAAAAAATATGGCGTGCCGATGCGTGAGATTGCCGCACTGAACAATATCGCCAACCCCACCAATCTTCGCGCCGGTCAGACCATTATGATTCCTGGTGTCAAAACGCCGAGTCCGACGACGGTGCCGTCCGTCATGCCTGCTCCCGAAGCGAGCCCGGTTGCTCCGGTTGAAAATCCGGTTGCTCCGGCCCCCACGGTTGAATCGAGTCCGGTTGCGCCACAGTCAGC
>JAYTWC010000052.1:0-4017 GCA_043743635.1 Verrucomicrobiota bacterium
CCCCATCACGGTCACCGAAGCCAATCCCAGCGCCACGGTCGGCCAGTGAATAGCACCCAAGTTTGACGAGAACACATGAATCTTGCCCACGAAATCAACGGGCAATTGTCCCACGTTGAGCCCAAAGAAATTTTTTATCTGCGAACTGAGAATCAACACCGCGATGCCCTTGGTAAACGCCCGCGAAACCGGATAAGGAATGAACCGGATGATAGAACCCATCTTCGACAGTCCCATCACGCACAACATCGCGCCCGCCATGATCGTGCACAGGAAAAGCCCCTTCAATCCGTAAGCCTGCAGCACGCTGTACGTGATGATGACAAACGCGCCCGTCGGTCCGCCGATCTGCACGCGCGATCCGCCCATCGCCGCGATGATTGCACCGCCGATAATCGCCGTAAACAAACCCTGCTCCGGCTTCACCCCCGACGCGATCGCAAACGCCATCGAGAGCGGAAAGGCCACCGTCATCACGTTCAACCCCGCCAACACATCGCGGCGAAACTGGTCCCGCGTATAACCGACGTACGGCGTCAAAAACCTATCCCTGATCGCATCAACAACGTTCATTTATAAGAAAGGAAAAGCACATCTCGCGCCGCATCCTGCCGTCGTTGTCTCTTTGAGAGAACAACCGCACAAGCTTGGTTCGAGTCGTGAATCTTAAAGCCAGACATGAAACGAAAGATCGTTACCCAATTTGCAGCCAACGCAAAAAGGAAATCACGTTCGCAACGTTTGCGCGCCAGCTTATGCTCGGCATAAGACTGCGCCTAATTCAATCCCGCCAAGTAAATGCATGACACAAGGCCACGCCTGCGGCATCCGCTTCGTCCACCGCCAGCGGTTTCCCGTGGCCCAGCATGCTCATCACCGTGCGCGCCATCTGCTCTTTGCTCGCACGACCTGCACCGACCACTGCCTGCTTAACACGCAAAGGCGCGTATTCAAAAACTGGTTTTTCTCGCAACGCTGCCGCGGTAATCGCCGCACCCCGCGCCGCGCCAAGGATCTGTGCCGTCTGAAAATTCTGCACATAGATCGTCTGCTCGAGCGCCACATGTCGCACCTCAAAATCGGCCAAAAACGCCGTGATCGCCCGGTGGATTTCTGCCAACGCCACGGGCATCGGATATTTTGCCGCAACCCGAACCGTCTGACAGCGCAATAATACCGGCTGTCGTCCCGCCGTGAACTCAATCAACGCCAAGCCCGTGCCGCGCAAACTCGGATCGATGCCAAGCACCTGCCCGGCAAACGCTGGCCGGTTCAATGTCGGCACAGCCGAACTTGTCGTCGGCACTAATTTGCCTGCGATTTTAGCTGCCCACATCTGCCTGACCGACATGCGTGCCATAAGATTTAACGTGATGTTGAATGCATCGATGAATCCGTGGCGATGCGATTCGCGCACCCTGAATCACATCGCTGCACATCCATTCCTCAAACCCGCTCAAAGAAAACGCTGCATGAACGTCTGCGCCTTCAGCCAAGCCACCAGTTCATCCGACATCGCGCGGTGATCACTCACCCGTGGATGCGTCGCCGACCAATGCAGAAACACGAAATGGTGCATCCGCGCGTCCTCGTCTTCCAAACGCCGGACCGCCTCTTCCCACGCTTGGCGCAGCGCATCACTCTTCGCACCGCCAAACATGCCTCCGCGCAGCAGAACAATCTCTGCTTTCGGATAAGCCGCCCGCATATCCTTGATCAACGCCACATAACTGTCGGCAAAACTAGCCGGGAATGGCTGGTTCTGGTTCTTTGAAAACGAATCATCATTCTCTCCGTAATTCACAAACACGATATCCGGCGACCAGCCTGGCTCGTCAGCTTTCGGCGCGCCCGGTTCCGGATAAAGTCGGTTCCAAACTTCGCTGACACGCTTTGGCACATAGCCCACCACAATGCCCATGCCGCTGACCGCGATGTTGCGATACCGTGCCTTCAAAGCGTTCGCCGTAAGTGCACCATAACTCAGTGCATTGTTATGCGTGCTGCGATTTTCCCACTGGTCCTCGGGTCCGTCTTCATTGCAGGCACCCGCCGTGATCGAGTCGCCAAAAAACTGCATCGCCAGTTTTGAATTGATCGGCTTCGGCGCAAATATTTTAGCCCCACCGGTTAGTTCGATTCCTTGAAACACCACGTGCCCTGCATCCGCCTCGCTGCGTTTAAAAATCACCAGCCGATGACGCCCTTCCGCATGAACAACCGACAATTTTATGCGCGCGGGCGGCTGTTCCTCACGCACGGCCACCACGCTTTTCACGCCATCGACCGTCACATCGAAAAAACAAACGCCGTGGCACGTACCAAACCATAGCGCCAAGGAATCTCCCTCAAAATCCACCGCCACTTGCGATCCCTGCCAGATGAAAACCGGATTCGCCTGATTACGCGCATCGATCCGCCCGTCAAAACGAAAGGCCGCGTCGTTCGCAGAGATAAAGTTATTCGAGGAATGCATCAGATCAGCAGACGGACGTGGTGAGGTTGAATGACAGGAAACGGCGCCGACCATGGCCAGCAGCACTATGCACAAATAAGGAATTGAGCTACGCGACATCGTTGTGAAATGGAAAAATCACTCACTCACTCGCCAACAACGTCCTCAGTTGCGTGCAAACCGCCGCGTTTCCGCCAACGTACTGAATCCGGCCCATCTTCAAATCAAACTGGCGCATAGGAAACTGTTCGCCATTGATAAATTGAATATCGCCTCCGCCCGCGAAGCAGAGCGCCACCGCCGCCGCGATGTCCCAGATCTTCACGTTGTGGTCGACCGTCGCATCAAGGATGCCAACCGCCACGTAGGCGAGATGCAGCGTGCTGGTGCCGAGTGCGCGAACCTTGTAGTTCTCCACGACCAGCTGCGCTTGATGCGCGAACTTGCGTTCATGCGGACTGTGAAAACCAACCAGACTCTGCGCATCGAGCGGTGCCATTTTCACCTTCGCCGCGCGTTCGCCATCGAAGAGCCCCAGCCCAGGTCCTCCGTGAATCAATACCCGCCGACTCAGATCGTAAACCAGCCCATAAACCGGCATCCCATCCTCCAATAACGCGAGCGAGATCGCACAATGCGCGATACCTTTCGCATAGTTATTAGTGCCATCGATTGGATCGAGCACCCAGGAGAAACGTGCCGTGACCGCCATCGGTTTGTCGGTGAGCGCCAGTTCTTCGCTGAAAAACTGATCGTCTGAAAACTTCGCCGACAGCTCCCGCACGATGCCTTCCGAAATCGCGATATCCACCGGCGTCACGCGCGTGCCGTCGTGTTTCCAGTTGCTCGCAGCGCGACCAAATTCGCGGTGAAGCAACTCGGTTTGAGCGAGCACAGCAGTTTTGCCAGCGGCAATACGGGAGAGAAGTTCAGGAGAGGACATGCGAAGAATTCACAACACGCTATTTCCCTCCATTTCGGAAGAACAATCCAAGAAGCGCTTTTAAAGCTTAGGGGCTTCTTAGAATGGATTTTGTGGGGCGGCCACTCCGCCGGTCGACGCGTTCGGCCCCCTCAAGCACGGCGCAGTAGGATAACAGCACGCCTCATCCTTTCATCAACTTGTACTCTACGGCGTCGCGCAACGCTTCCCAGCTGGCGTCGATAATATTGTCGCTCACACCAACTGTTCCCCAGATGGAATGTCCATCCGTGGTCTCGATTAGCACCCGCGTTTTCGCATTCGTGCTCTGCTTGCTGTCGAGGATGCGTACCTTGTAATCAGTCAACCGCATCGTCTTCAACTGGGGATAAACACGCTCAAGCGCCAATCGCAGCGCCTTGTCCAACGCACCGACCGGACCCGTGCATTCGGCGACCGTGTGGACCGACTCGCCGTTGATCTTCAACTTCACGGTGGCCTCGGCGACCAACGATGCACCCACGCCGCGTCGCTCAACCATGACGCGATAAGACTCCAGATCGAACGATGACTTCTTTTGACCCACCCATTTCGCCAGAAGTAATTTCAACGACGCATCCGCCGCTTCAAATTCGTAGCC
>JAYTWC010000053.1:0-2135 GCA_043743635.1 Verrucomicrobiota bacterium
CACTTTTTCATCTTCTGCACGAACTCCTGCACATCCCACGTGCTACCGTCCACGCGGTGAACGATCCTGCCCGTTTCATCAATCAACAAAGTCGTCGCCGTGTGATTGAGAATATTCCCCTTAAACTCCGTCAAAACACCGAACTGTGCGAGCAGACTGCGAATCGCCGCCTCCGGTCCCGTGAGAAATGAATAATTTGCCGTATCAATTGCCCGCAACAACGCGTACTCCTTGAGCACACCCGGCGTGTCATGGGTCGGATCAAGCGAAACAGAGATCAGCTCTAAATTCGCTACGCCCGCCTCGCGCGCCAGCCGCTGCACTTGCTGAAACCGCGCCACTGCCGCCGGGCACATTTTCGCCACTTTGCAGCGGGTAAAAATGAAATTCAACATCACCTGCCGTCCGCGGAAGCGCTCACTTTTCACCACGCGCCCATCCTGATCATACAGCACAAAAACCGGAGTCGTCTCGCCGACTTCACGATACGCCCGATTTCCGCGGATCACCGTGTCCTGCTCCAGCGCCCGCGCCGCCAGCTCGACCGAGGCCGTTTCCATGGGATCAACCGTCCAGATGCGCTCCAGCTTAAATTCTCCGTTTCCGGTTTCAACCAGTTCGGCTCTTATACGCGATCCAGCCCGCGCAATCGCCAAATCTCCCGCCGAAACTTCAAAGTCCATCGTCATCGCCGGCATAAAACCCGCGATCTCATCATGCCGCACGCGCAACGTCTTCGCGGCGACATCCACCGCAAGCACCTCGCCCGTCAACGGATAAATTTTCCCGCGCACATCAACTTCGACCTCAATCTTGTCCTGAGATTTTGAACACCCGCTCCCTACCAACAACATCAACCCAACCCACATAAGCCACGTCACCGCCCGCCGCCTTAACAGCACCGGACGCTCTGACGACAACGTGGAATTAGTTTTCATACGAAATAGGCGGGTGATTTGCGGATCGTACGGTAACCGCTTCGTTTCGCAACCCATGCCCCAAGGTTCTGCCCAATTACAACCCTCGACCGCCTACAACCCTGGCCTAGCCTGGTTTTCGGCGCTGGGCAGCGCGTGGGTTTTCGTGCTGGTCGCCATGGGGGCCTTCACCACCAGCATCGGCGCGGGCATGGTTTTCCCCGATTGGCCGCTTTCTAATGGTTCGCTCAACCCGAACGGTTGGCTGAGCGATCTGGCCATGTTTGCCGAGCACTCACACCGACTCAGCGCCGGCCTCATGAGCGCCATCACCATCGCCATCGCCGGCTGGCTCTGGCGCACGGAATCGCGGAGTTGGCTTCGTCGCCTCGCCGTGGCCGCCGTCATTCTTATTTTCATCCAAGCCCTCGTGGGTGGACTCCGCGTTCTGCTCGAACACCAGCGCGTCGCGATGATCGACACGAGCGTCGGTCGCCTTTTTGCCATGCTCCACGCCTGCCTGGCGCAAATCTTCGTTTGCACGCTCGCCGCGATTGCCGCCGCTTGTTCACGGCCGTGGCTCGAACCAACCCCCTTCGCCAACCAGCCAATCCCAGCCGCGTTGCGAAAACTCGGCCTGATCTGTTGCGCCTTGATGCTGACCCAACTCGGCGTCGCCGCAATCATGCGTCACAGTTTTGCTGGCCTGTCGATCCCGACTTTCCCGCGAAGCACAGCCAACGGCGACTGGCTGCCGCAGGCCTGGGATTTTCGTGTGGCGATCCATTTTGCCCACCGTGTCATGGCCGTCGCACTCACCGTTGCGATCGCGGCGTTTTCAACCAAACTATTACGCACCGCCAATTTCGCTCGTGGTTTCAAAATCGGCTCCATCCTTCTCCTGACACTGCTCGCTCTGCAAATTTACCTCGGCGCCTCCGTCGTCTGGTCCGGCCGCAACCCCGAACTTACAACCGCGCACGTTATCGTTGGCGCCGCTACGTTGACCACCACCTTTCTTATTACGTGGTTTCTCCATCGAAACGTGATCGAAGCTCCATCGCGCCCACTTCGCGCCACCGCGTCCGCTCAACTTTTCACCGCCGCATGACCCCCACAACCATCAGCACCACGACAACTCCTACGGACAAGGCCCATTTCAGCGACTACCTCGAACTCACAAAACCACGCTTGAGCTTCCTCTCGGTGACCACCGCT
>JAYTWC010000054.1:0-3977 GCA_043743635.1 Verrucomicrobiota bacterium
CACGACCTCGTGCTTTCCATCGGCCAGGTTGTCCCTCACGAAGTGATCGGCATGGCCAACTACAACAAAAACATCTTCGTCGGTACCGGCGGCCAGGAAGGCATCAACAAGAGCCATTTCGTCGGCGCCGCCTATGGCATGGAACGCATGATGGGGCGTTCGAACACGCCTGTTCGCAAGATCCTCAACTACGCCGGCGAGAAGTTCACCAGCCATCTCCCGATTGTCTACGTTCACACCGTCGTCAGTCGCGGCGAAGACGGCAAACTTCACGTGCGCGGCCTCTTCATCGGTGACGATCACGAGGTGTTTAACAAAGCGGCGAAACTCTCGCTTGAGGTAAATTTCCAAATGCTCGACGTGCAGCTCGACAAGGTCGTGGTTTATCTCGATCCGTCGGAATTCAAGAGCACGTGGCTCGGCAACAAGGCCGTTTACCGCACGCGCATGGCGATGGCCGACAAGGGCGAGTTGATCATTCTCGCGCCGGGCTTGAAAGAGTTCGGCGAAGACCACGAGATCGACCGCCTGATTAGGAAGTACGGGTATTTTGGCACACCAAAAACACTCGCCAGTACCAAGGCCAACGAAGAGTTGCGCAACAACCTGAGCGCCGCCGCCCACTTGATCCACGGTTCCAGCGAAGGCCGTTTCAACATCACTTATTGTCCCGGTCACCTCACGCAGGCCGAGATCGAGGGCGTCGGTTTCAAATACGCCGACCTCAAGACGATGACCGCGCGCTACAACCCCGAGAAACTAAAAGACGGCTGGAACACCCTGCCGGACGGCGAAAAAATCTTCTACATCTCAAATCCCGCGCTCGGCCTCTGGGCCTACCGCGGACGCTTCGAAGCATAAATCCTTCAATACATTGTAAATCCAAACGCCGCCTCTTACTGGGCGGCGTTTTTTTATGGTACGGAGGAAACCAAATTCGCAACCTCGCCGAACACGTCCAGTTTTAGGCAAACCCCTCAAGCGACAAAGAATTGCGTCGATATTACATGAACTCACTTTCCACAACACTCGCCTGTTCTGATGAACGTCAGTTCCTAGTCGGGTAAATGGTCTGCCACTCGCGCCTCAATGCCCGAATACGAAAAAAATCGCCGCATCCTCGTTATCGATGACAACCACGCCATCCACGAGGATTTCTCGAGGATTCTGCGGCCGCGCGACGAAACGCACAAAAGCTTGGATGCCATGGAAACCGAACTATTCGGTCCCGGCAGTCGGCCTCCTATGCCTGAGGAGAATTTCTATCAACTCGACTCCGCCTTCCAGGGTCTTGAAGGCATCGACAAAGTCACCCGCGCCGTCGCCGAAGCAAAACCCTACTCATTGGCCTTTGTCGACGTCCGCATGCCACCCGGAATCGACGGCGTGGAAGCTCTCGAACGCATCTGGAAAATCGACCCCGATATCCAAGCCGTGCTCTGCACCGCCTATTCTGATTATTCCTGGGAAGAGGTTATAAAACGCCTCGGCATGAGCGACCGCCTGCTCATTCTAAAAAAACCTTTCGACAACATCGAAGTGCGGCAGATGGCCAACACGCTCACCGAGAAATGGTCTCTCCAGCAGCAAACTCGCCACCGCCTGCAAACGCTTGAACAAGCCGTCGCCGAGCGCACCACAGAACTGATGGCAACCAACCGACGTCTTTCGTCCGAGATTGTCGAAAGAACTAATATTGAGGTCGAACTCGTCAAGGCCCGCGACGCCGCCGAAACCGCCAATCAAGCAAAAAGCATGTTCCTCGCGAACATGAGCCACGAGGTCCGCACGCCTCTCAACGGCATCATCGGCATGAGCGATCTGCTCCTGCAAACCGACCTTTCAAACCTTCAGCGCGACTTCGTCCAAACCCTCTGCTACAGCGGTGAAGCCCTGCTAACCGTCGTCAACGAGATCCTCGACTTCTCCAAAATCGAAGCCGGCAAAGTGGTCCTGGAGAAAGTCGATTTCGCCCTCGCCGACATCGTCAACTCAGCGCTCGACGTTCAAGCCCAACCTGCCGCCAGCAAACAACTCGAACTCGCCTGCCTCATCGAAAGCGAAGTAACCAACCGCCTCCACGGCGATCCCACACGCCTCCGCCAGATTCTTTTCAACCTGCTCGGCAACGCCATTAAATTCACCGAAAAGGGCGAGGTGTTTCTCCACGTTTCCCTCGCCGCCTTCGGCGAAAACGAATTCACCATCCGCTTCGAAGTTTCCGACACCGGCATTGGTGTCTCTCAAAAGGTTCAGGAAATCCTCTTCCAGCCCTTCACCCAGGGAGACAGTTCCACCAGCCGCCGATACGGGGGCACCGGCCTCGGTCTCGCCATCTGCAAACGGCTCGTCGAAATGATGGGAGGCGAAATCGGTGTCAGCGGCGAACCAGGCAAAGGAAGTAAATTTTGGTTCACCGCGCGCCTGGAACGCGGGAAGAGTGCCCAGATCAGTGCTGCTCCCTTTGCCATTCCCGTCCAGCGCGCTCTTATCGTCGACGACAACGAAACCAATCGCAAGGTCCTCCACCACCAGCTCACCTATCGCAAAGTAAAGCACGACGCCGTTTCCAGTGGCCCTGCCGCCGTCACCGCACTCGAAAACGCCAACCTCGAAGGAGTACCTTACGACTTGGTTCTACTCGACTACCACATGCCGGACATGGACGGGCTTGCCGTCGCCGCCGCCATCGCGGCAAAACCCGGCATCCCTCTGCCTAGAATGATCCTCATCACCTCGCTCGGCGACAAACTCACTCCCGAACAACTCGCTGCCTCTAACCTCTCGGCCTGCCTGCTCAAACCGGTCAAACCCTTTTCACTTTTCGAAACAATTATTGAGACCATGATGCCCAGCTTAACCATGGCACCCGTGGGCCTCAGTCATTTCTCTTCCGAGCGACCCCGAGCTCTCCACCGGGTTAAGATCCTCGTTGTCGATGACAACGCCATCAATCGCACCGTGACCGGCCACCAGCTGAAACGTCTCGGCTATGCCGCCGACTTTGCCAATGACGGCCGCCAAGCCATCGAAATTCTTCAAACGACTCCGTTCGACGTCATCTTCATGGACGAGCAAATGCCGGTTCTCGACGGCATCGAAGCCACCAAACTCATTCGCCAGGCCCAAGCCGCCGGAGACAAACGTTTCCCTTCACACCTGCGCATCATCGCCCTCACGGCCAACGCCCTTCCGGCCGAACGCGAACGCCTGCTGCAAGCCGGCATGGATGACTATCTATCCAAACCAGTCACCATCGCAGGAATCCGCGAAGCTCTTCATCGCAATCTCGAAGTCATCGAAGACTTGCGCAACCCAAACCGATCTTAATCGTTATGAGCCTGCCGCCCAACGAATTTCCTTTACCCGCTCATGCCATACCGGCAACTGCCTCCGGTTCGCCCATCCCGAATATTGAGAATCTGCTCCTCAGCGCCTTTCTCGAAAACATCCCGGACCATATCTATTTTAAGGACCTGCAATCCCGCTTTATTACCATCTCCGATGCCAAGGCCAAACGCGACGGCCGTCCCAAAGAGGATTTTATCGGAAAAACCGATTTCGATTTTTTTGCCGATGAACACGCCCGCCGTGCCTACGATGACGAACAAACGATCATCCGAACCGGTCAACCCATCCTCGACAAACTCGAACGCGAAGTGCGACCTGATGGCCGAATCACTTGGGTGATCAGCAGCAAACTCCCCTGGCGCGATCAAAACGGGAAAATCATCGGCACCTTCGGCATGAGCCGCGATGTCACCAAAACGATCGAAACCCAAAAAGCCCTCGAAGAATCCAATCGCCAGCTCATGGAAGCCACACGGCAAGCTGGCATGGCCGAAGTCGCCACCGGCGTCCTGCACAACGTCGGCAACGTACTAACCAGTATTAATGTCACCGCCAGCCTGATCTCCGACCGCTATCGCGATTCAAAAGTCACGAGCATCTTCAAAGTTTGCGGCCTTTTGCGCGAG
>JAYTWC010000055.1:0-2284 GCA_043743635.1 Verrucomicrobiota bacterium
CGGCGGCATCAGGATGCGCACCACGTTGAGCCGGAAATACAGATCTTCGCGAAATTTGCCGGTGCGCACCATCTGTTCTAGGTTGCGATTGGTTGCGGCAACGAGACGCACGTCGAGCGAAAGTGGTTTCGAGCCGCCCACGCGTTCAATCGCCTTGGTTTCGAGAAAACGCAAAAGCTTCACCTGCGTTGACGCGGAGATTTCGCCAATTTCGTCGAGGAAAAGCGTGCCGCCCTCAGCCGATTCAAAACGGCCGATGCGTCGCTCGGTCGCGCCCGTGAAGGCTCCGCGCTCGTGACCGAAAATTTCGCTTTCAAGCAGACTTTCCGAAAGCGCCGCGCAATGCACCGCGACAAACGGTCCACGGGATCGCGGGCTCGCCTGATGAATGGCCTGCGCAATCAATTCCTTGCCTGAACCTGATTCGCCTTCGATGAGAACCGTGGCTCTGGAGGGAGCGACTAGTTTTACCCGGCCGAGCACATCAACCAGTTTCTCCGAATGGCCAACGATTCCAGACACGGCAAATTTCTCATCGAGCCGTTCCTGCAAATGTTTCACCTCAACCTCAAGGGTCTTCGACTTAAGCGCCCGTTGGATTAACACTTCGAGACGCTCGATGTTCACCGGCTTTGTCAGAAAATCCACCGCACCGCGCTTCATCGCTTCCACTGCTGTTTCGATGTTGCCATACGCGGTCATCATTAGGACGGCTGGGCGATTCGGCAACGTGAGCGCTTTGTCGATGACCTTCAGCCCGGACTTCCCGGGCATGCGCAGATCCGTCAGCACCACGTCAAATTCCTGAGCGGCGAACAAATTAAACGCTTCGTCGACGCTGCTCGCGACCGTTACGTCGTAGTCGTCTTCCAACGCTTGTTGCAGCCCTTCACGGGTATGCTTCTCGTCATCAACGATGAGGATGCTCGGAACCATGCCGTCATTCACACCACCCGACCGCGTGCGGTCAAGCCTCGGGACATTCTGACACAGTCAATTATCCACTCGCTCGAACCGAGGCGTCTTCCGCCTTCGAACGTGGCTGCGTTACTTCGTTCGACTGGTTTTCAAATTGGTCCGACTCATCCTGACTATCAATCGCGTCCATGCCAATCATCGCACGCAACTCATCCAAAGTTCCCTTCAAGACGTCCACTTCACGCCGCATTTCCACCGTGGAACTCGCGCTTTCTTCCGCGCTTGCGGCATTGGATTGGGTGATCGAATCGATTTGAGTGATCGCCGTGCGCAACTGCGCAAGTCCGTCGTGTTGCTCCCCTGACGCGCTGGCAATTTGCGCCAACAGTTCGTCGACCTCGCGAACGCGACCGACAATTTCCTTCAAACTCGACGCCATTTTCTCGCTGATCTGAGAACCATGCGTGCTCTTGTTCACGGAGTCAGCGATCTTGTCGGCGGTTTCACGCGCCGCTAAGGCCGAGCGTTGGGCGAGGCTGCGAACTTCCTCCGCCACCACCGCAAACCCCAACCCGGCTTCGCCTGCGCGCGCGGCTTCAACCGCAGCGTTGAGCGCCAGAATATTTGTTTGAAAAGCTATTTCGTCGATCGTCTTCACGATCTTGCTAATGTTGTCGCTCGCCACGTGGATATCGGACATCGCTGACATCATAACTTGCATGTCGCTGGCCCCGACATCGGCGACCTGACGCGCCTGCCCGGCCAGCGTTTTAGCGCGGTCTGCATTCTCGGCATTGCTCTTGGTCATGCTGACAATTTCTTCGATGGACGCACTCGTTTCCTCCAATGACGCCGCCTGACTGCTGGCACCTTCGGCCACGTTACTGCTCGAGTTCGCCACTTCGTTTGAAAAAGATTCCAACGCCCCGGAAGCACTGAAAAGCCGCTTCGCCGACCGCGTGAGAGGAAGATTAATCGACCGCTGCAATCGCCAGCCAGCCCAAGCCAGAAAAACCAAAACGCCAACAAACAAGCCCACCGCATAAACCAGAACCCGGCCAATCATGTCCTCTCGCTCCTTCATGGCCAGGCTACCGTCTTGCTCAACTTTCGCTGCGTACTGGCCCAATTCTCCGATCAATCGCTCCAGCGCCGGACTAAACTCCGCAATGGAAAGCTCGAGCGCCATGGCGTTATTACCGACCAGAATCTGTTTCAAAACCTTGTCCTCCGACTGACGAACGACTGCCGAACCCGCCTGTATCGCACCGCCTAATACCAAGTTGCAATCAAAGATATAATAACCAGTCAACAATCCAAGGGAACGAGGTGAGGGATCGGAGGCGTATTGGGTCAGCGGCGAGCA
>JAYTWC010000056.1:0-2939 GCA_043743635.1 Verrucomicrobiota bacterium
TCAATCGAGAGAGGGCCAAAAAAGCGCCCGGCCTGTGCTAGAAGCACCAGGCCGGGCTGACCACAACACCTGCAAATACTCGCCAGCATCACTTGGCGATAGCTGTAATATCGGACCGCTTTAAAAAAACTTTAGTTCCGCCCTAGAAAAATTCCGGTGGGGGCGGCGTCCAGGTTAGCCGTCTGGACAACCGCCCCCGGAATCACACGACGCACTTTGCTTATCGCTTCAAAAGCTTAGCGAACCGTGCGAAAGTTTTTCCTGCAAGAGCTTGCTGGCGCGGGTAATAACCTCGGGAATCGCGGCCTCGAGTACGTTGGGTGAAAAACCCCACTCCATCAGCAAAGGCGCGTTCAGCTCGTACAAAAATCCATCTTCAGCCACGCCGACGCCGATCGTAACGGCGATGTATTTGGCCGCATGCACATGCACTAAAAGCGGTAAAACATCAGCCGGCGCGCTGGCCGTTGGCGGGTTATGAGTGCCCAAGGCGACAAACGACGCCGGGAACTTCCAGCGCATGAGCAACTCGCTGCCGAGTTCAGCGTGGTTATATCCAAGAACCTGTTTCTCAGCGATCAACCAAGTGCAGCCCGAGTTGGTTTGCAGCGCACGAATAGCCGGGAAGTATTCACCACATGAATACGCCAGGGCGAGTTTGCCCACTTCATGCACCAGGCCTGCGGTATAGGCGGTCTTGGGATCAACCCGGCCGGACTGAGTGGCAAGATACTCGGCAGCAACCGCCACCATGAGCGACAACCGGCAGAAATCGCCAGCTTCCCAGCGATAACCATCAATCTTCTGATTCATCCAACGACTCGCCAGCGACAACGCCGCCAGACGATAAACTTCATGCTGACCGAGGCGCATGATCGCCTCACTCAAATTTTCCACCTGACTGCTACCAGCCGAAAAATAGGCAGAATTCGCCAAGCGCAGCGTTGAAGCTGCCAGCACGGTGTCGATGCGGATGACTCCCTCGAGCTCGTCGATGGAGGAATCTTCCTTTTCAAGAACTGAGATCAAACGTGGCAACAAAGCCGGCGAGCAGGGTAACCTGGTTGCTTTTTCGCAAACCTCAACAAATGTTGGTACTGTTGACATGTTCGGTATAAATTTTTCAGGCGGCTAGAAATAATGAACCGGGATCAAGAATTAATGCGATGTTACCATCACCCAGAATCGCACCACCAGAGATGCCGGCCAGGCTCTGAAGGAAGCCCCCCAACGGCTTGATCACAACTTCCTGTTTGCTGACCATGTCATCGACCAGCAATGCATTGGCTCGGCCGTTGCTCTCGACGATTACAATAATCGCTTCCCAGGGATTCTCGATCGCGCCGGCGATACCAAACCGGCGGTGCAAACGATGCACCGGCAAAATCTTGCCACGATGATCCAATACTTCGCCGCGACCTTGGACCGTATAAAGAGCTTCTTTGGCCGGCCGCAATGCCATCTGAACCGACGTACTCGGCAGAATAAACCGGTCCTCGCCTACCCGAACCACGAGACCATCAATAATGGCCATGGTAAGGGGCAAGCGGATACGGAAAGTCGAGCCCAACCCTATCTCTGAAAGTATTTCGATTTTGCCACGCAGCTTGTCGATATTGCGCCGAACGACATCCATGCCGACCCCGCGGCCGGAAATCGCAGTTACTTTTTCCGCCGTGGAAAAGCCGGGCAGGAAAATGAGGTTTAAGATTTCTTCTTTCGTCAGCTGGGCATTGGGTTGCACCAGGCCTTGTTTCTTTGCCTTGTTGAGAATTTTGTCGGGATCGATACCGCGGCCGTCGTCGCTCAACTCAATCACGATATTGCCGCCTTCATGGTAAGCCTTCAACGACACCTTACCGTGCTCAGATTTGCCGGCAGCAATGCGTTGCGCCGTCGGTTCCAAGCCATGATCGAGGGAGTTGCGCACCATGTGTACGAGCGGATCGCCGATGTCCTCAACAACGGTGCGGTCGAGTTCGGTATCCTCTCCGCTCACGCTGAAATTCACCTTCTTGCCGAAATCACGCGAAAGATCGCGCGCAAGCCGTTCCATCTTTTGGAAGGTTGGCTTGATCGGAATCATGCGCAGCGACATCGCGGTGTGCTGCATCTCTTTTGTTAAGCGGCCAAACTGGGAAATATTTCTCTGCAAGGGCGAGTTTTCAATTCCAAGGACGCGGGCCGACTCACTCAGCTGGCTTTGTACAATCACAAGCTCGCCGACGACATCCATCAGCGAATCAAGTTTGTCGGTATTGACACGTACGGTGCTCGAACTGCCGGTCTTGCCCTGGGAGGCAACGCCGGGAGCGGCGGCCTCGGGTGTTTTTTGTGCGATTGCGGCAGGTTCGGCATTGGTGGCTGGCGCAGCCGTTTCGTTAAAATGAAGCCCTGGGGCAACCGGCGCATGCGTATCGGCATCTTCCTCGTGTTCTGCGACAGCCTCGACCCGTGCGACGGGGGTTGCCGGTTTCTCAGAATCAGGAACGGCAAGAATCTTCACCGCGCGAATCAAGTGGCTGACCGGAATGACTTGTGAAGGCAGTGTGCCGCTTTCAAGCGCTACGGTGATCTGCTGCACCATGGCCTGCACAGCATCGCGACTCTTGAGAATTTCCGTGATGATCGTGGGGTTTAGGCGTAGCTTCCGGTTTCGGGCAAGATCGAGAAGCGATTCCACTTCATGGGTCAGCGTGTGCATCGGCGTCAAGTGCAGGAAGCCAGACACACCCTTGATCGTATGGAATGAACGGAAGATGGAATTGAGCGCCTCCGGGTCACCTGGTTGCTCATCGAGCACGAGCAGCGCCGCCTCGATCTGCTGTAAATGATCCAAAGCCTCCGCGTGAAACTCTGTGAGCAATTCACGATTCTCTTCGAGGTTGAGATCTTGCAGTAAATCTTTGGCCGCAAGACCGTCATCACTCACGGGAGCG
>JAYTWC010000057.1:0-3565 GCA_043743635.1 Verrucomicrobiota bacterium
GTTGCCGTCGGGTGAGCGTGTGCCTTCAGGAAAGAGGATGATGACTTTGTCTTTCTTTAACGCGCCAAGCACGCGCTTGATCGCGGTCACATCTGTGCCGCCGTCGCGGTCAACCGGGATCGTGCCGACGTTGTCGAGCCACCACGAGGCGATGCCGGGTTTCCAGAGAGTCTTGCGCGCAAAAAAGCAGACCTGACGCAAAAGGATTGAGCCGATGATCGGTGGATCGAGGTGGCTCGCGTGGTTCGACGCGATCATGAAGCCGCCTTCTTTCGGAATGTTTTCAAGTCCGTAGGTCTCGCCGCGGAAAAGCGTCTCACAGAACTGGCGCAGCATGTAGTGGCTAAGGCCATACAGTGGCTCCATGTCGAGTTGGTCGTGGTGACGGTTCATGCGCGTGAGAGGCGGGTGGCGATCGTGGCGGAGAGTTTTTCGACAACCTGTTCCAAGGTCAAATACGTGCTGTCGATGCCGGTCGCGCCGGGCGGAAGAACGAGCGGCGCGGTCTTACGCTGCGAGTCGAGACGATCGCGCTCGGCGATCTGGTCGGGCTGGCCTTGCTGCTCGCGGCGTCGGGCGCGTTCGGCGGGGTCAGCGTGCAGGAAGAAGCGGAAGTCGGCGTCGGGAAAAATAACCGAACCAATATCTCGTCCTTCCATGACGAGGCCGCAGAAATCGTTTTTGCGGGCGACGTCGGTCTGGCCTCGTTGGTAGGCGAGGAGGGCGGCGCGCAACTCGGGAATCGCGGCGAAATGCGAGACGGCGGCGGTGACTTCGGCGCTGCGGATGCGGGCTTCGGGGATGGTCTGGCCGCCGATTTCCATGAACGCGCTGCGGCCCGTGACGCGGGTGCCGAGGGTGATCTGGCCCAGGGCGTTTTTGACGGCTGATTGGTCGGTGGTGGCGATGCCACGGGCGAGCAGTTCGGCGGTGACGGCGCGGTAGAACGAACCGGTGTCAACATGTAATAAATTGAAACATTCGGCGATGGCGCGCGAGGTTGAGGATTTGCCGGAGGCGGCACCGCCGTCGATGGCGACGATGGGGAAGTGGGCTTCCTGCCGGAGTTGGTTTAGAACGTCGAAGAAGTTCGGGAATGTTTTCTTGCAGCAGTCCGGATTCTTGATCGTGAGCCAGGGCTGGCCATTGCCGAGCAAGTCGTAACAGCCAAGGATGGCGAAACTCATCGCGAACCGGTGATCGCCGTAGGTTTCGATGGTGACGCCGGGTGTGAGAGGCTTCGGATGAATTTCGAGTGAGTCCTCGGTTTCGATGACGTGTTGGCCGAGTTTTTTGAGTTCGTTCGCCATGCCTTTGACGCGGTCGGTCTCCTGCTTGCGCGTGTGGGCGATGCCGGTGATTTTCGTAGGACCGTCGAGCAGCGGTGCGATGGCGGCGAGGGTGAGAAACGTGTCGGAGAATTCGGAGAAGTCTTGGGTGTGGCCGGTTGGTTTTTGGGTACCGCAGAATGATGCTTCAAATCCTGCATTGGTTTCCTCGACGGACAATCCGACTTTTTCGCATATGCCTAGAAAATCGGTGTCGCCTTGCAGGCCTTGATGAAGCCCGTGCAACAATAACTTGCCGCGAGAGACAATGGGAAGTGCGGCAAAGTAACTGGCTGCAGTCGCATCGGGGTCTATGGGAAAAATACCTCCCTCGGCTGAATAGGCGGTTTGGTTTTGAACGCGAAAACTATGCTCTGAGAGATGGCCGATATTTGGTTGAGCGAAACGGCTCATTAAATTCGTGGTCATCTGCACGAAGGGCCAGCGAACGCTGTTCGTGAGGTGAATGTCGGTCGTTTCTTTCGCCAGCGGCGAAACCATCAGTAAGGCGGAAAGCATCTGGCTGCTCTCGCTGGCGTCGATTTCAACGGAGCCGCCGCGCAGGCCGTGGGCGTGAATTTCGATGGGGAAAAAACCTGTTTCTCCAAGGTAATTGATTTTCGCACCTTGTTTTTCGAGTGCATCGAACAACCCTTTCATCGGGCGCTTTCGCATTTGGGCAACGCCGTCGATTTTGTAGGTGCCTTTTGGTGCGGCGGCGCAGAGTGCAGTCAGAAAGCGCGCGGCGGTGCCAGCGAGGCCGACATGGAGCGTGGCGTTTTCCGCAGGGATTTTGCCGGCGCGACCTTCGACGTAGATAGTTTTTTGTTCGACGTCTTCTTTGACCACAAAACCGAGTTGGCGCAGCGCCTCGGCCATGATTTCCGTATCTTCGCTGAAGAGCGCGCCGGTGAGCGTGACCGGGCCGTCGCAGAGCGCGGCGAGCAGGAGCGCACGATTGGTTATGCTTTTCGATCCGGGCAAAGTGACCGTTCCGCGCACGGGGCGCGTGAAAGGTTGGATCGGAAGGAGGTCAGGAAGCGACATGAAGAAACATTGCTCACGCAAAGGCGCAAAGACGCCAAGAAAGAAGTGCCTGAACTTTGCACCTTTGCGCCTTTGCGTGAGGGGAAATTCTCACGTTTTGAAGCCGTCGCGGTAGTTTTTCCCGCGTTCGAGGCGAGCGCGGATTTCGTCCCATTCGCGGTTAGCGAGGGCGGTTTTAAAACCCTGGAGCTCGTGTTGGAATCCTTGCAAGGCGTGGAGCACTTGTTCGCGGTTTTGTTGGAAAATCTCGATCCACATCGTGGCGTCGCTTGCGGCGATGCGGGTGGTGTCGCGCAGACCGCCGCCGGAGGCATCGCGCCAGTCGGGATCTTTTTGCGTGAGAAAACTACACAGCGTGGTGGCGAGCGCCTGGGGAAGATGGCTGATGTGGGCAACGATTTCGTCGTGCTGCTCGGGGCCCACCGTGGTGACTTTGGAACCCAGAGCGCGCCAGAACTGTGTAATGGATTCAATGGCGGCGGCCGGGGTGTTTTCGAGCGGTGTGACGAAACAGGTGCGACCGTCAAAGAGCGTTTCTGAGCTGTTTTCCCAGCCGGTTTTTGCGCTGCCCGCCATCGGGTGCGAGCCGATGAATGTGGCCGTCGCGGGCATGGCGGCGGTGCAAAGGCGGCAGAGCTCGGTTTTGACGCTGCCGACGTCGGTGACGAGGGCGCCGACGGGAAGATGCGGTGCGATTTGGCGGGCGAGTTCGATGATTTTTTCGACGGGAGCGGCAAGGACAACGAGGCTGGCGGAGCGCACGGCTTCCTCGGGCGTATCCGAAACTTGGGTACACCAGGGCTGGTTGCGCAGTTGTTGGCGGACCTCGGGTCGGCGCGCCCAGATGACGATGCGTCGGGCGAGACCGCGAGCATGTGCGGCTTTGGCGACGGAGGCGCCAAGCAGGCCGGGAGCGAGAATCGTCAGTTGTTCAAACACAGGAACTGAAAACGCGAATGACGGGTGAATGTCGAGTTCTTCAAGGCGGTGCCAATCGCGCCGTGGTTCTGATGATGGCGGCACGAAATTGGTTTGTCAGTTGCGGTCCTGTTTTGTGCAGTGGCAGGTGATGGATCCCTCCGATGAAGAAAAAAGGAAAGCCCGCCGGGCGATTGTGATTCTTTATACCTGTACGATCGTGGGGATTGGACTGCCTATTTTATTGTACTTTGTGCTAAGATAAGCCTTTC
>JAYTWC010000058.1:0-1630 GCA_043743635.1 Verrucomicrobiota bacterium
TTTGCCACCAGCTCAGTTCTCGGGCGCAACTGATTGCCTGCAACTGCCCTGTCGTCAACGTGCCGAGCAAGGAGCGCGTCTCTGTCCATTGCCAGCCGACCGGGGGAATGGCTGCGGCGTTTCCAATCGCATACAGCCAAAGTGGGCGGTTGTTGAACAAACCAACGTGCAGGGGCGAGTGGATGGTTGATTTCTCTGGCCAAGCCATAAGTTCGCCAAAAGCCGGTAACTGCACGCCAACGGATGTGTCCGTTCGGGTGAGCAGCTGATCGCCTTGGATTATCAGACATTCGTCGGTGGCGGATGGCTTGGTTTTAGGCGCGGTGCAGTGAACAAAAGACATGTAACCGCGCAGCAAATACAAAAATAGGGCCCGACGCACGCCTGATCGCTCGCGGGCGCGGTTGGAGGCGGCTATTTCATCGGCTGGCGAACGAGGGTCTTTCGCCGATTCGGCTCCGCCAGGCGGGTGTCGCTGAGATCAATTTCACGGTTTTTACCCGTGTGCGCGGCAAAAACATTATCCAGAGCTCGCACTGGTTGCGTTGCGGTCTTCAAATATCACCCCTTCGCATGGAGAAAAAATCACTCACCCGTTTTGCCTGGATCTCGATCGGGGCTTCGCTTCTGACGATTATCTTAAAAACGGCTGCGTACAAACTTACCGGCTCAGTCGGTTTGTTGTCGGACGCGATCGAATCGTTGGTGAATTTAGCTGGTGGCATCATGGCGCTTATGATGTTAAAAATCGCAGCGCGGCCGGCTGACAACGAGCATGCTTACGGCCATAATAAAGCGGAGTATTTTTCCAGCGGTGTTGAGGGGACTTTGATTTTGGTGGCGGCAGCTAGTATCGGCTACACGGCGTATGGGCGGTTGCTTGATCCCAAGCCGCTGGAACAAGTTGGGTTAGGTTTGGTGGTTTCGGTTGCTGCTTCGGGTATTAATCTCGCGACGGCGCTGCTCATGATGCGCGTGGGACGTAAACGTAACTCGATCACGCTGGAGGCAAACGGACACCACTTGATGACCGATGTCTGGACCTCGGTTGGTGTGATCGCGGCGGTGGGCGCGGTGGCGGCGACCGGCTGGACGTGGCTCGATCCGGTTGTGGCGTTTGCCGTGGCGGCCAATATCGTTTGGACGGGCGGGAAAATTGTTCAACGCTCCATCGCCGGGCTCATGGATGCATCGCTGCCCGCGCACGATCTCGCCAATGTCAAAAAAGTTTTCGCTCAGCACGAGGCGACGGGAATCCAGTTTCACGCGCTGCGCACGCGCCAGGCGGGCATGCGAAAGTTCGTGTCGGTCGATGTGCTTGTCCCTGGCGCCTGGTCCGTGCAGCAGGGGCACGATCTGGTGGAAAAAATTGAAGCCGAAATCCGAGCGGTGGTTTCGGATTCGTCCGTATTTACTCATCTGGAGCCGATCGAAGATCCGTTGTCGTGGGCGGATGAAAAGTTGGATCGGGCTCAATAAAGATCCCCGGAGCAAGCTCCGGGGCATTGCAGAAAATTGTGGGAGCGGCATTACGCCGCGATCCGCGCCTGACGATGGAGGGCCGACGCCCTCGTCGGCCATGCGCGGTGAGGGCACCGCGCCTCCAATCAAGCCGGAGCAAGCTGCCGGG
>JAYTWC010000059.1:0-4563 GCA_043743635.1 Verrucomicrobiota bacterium
GGTTGATGCGATCACGTTGGGCGATCATGTGTGGGACCAGAAAGGGTGGGAGAGTGAGATCAACAGTTTTGAGCGCGTGTGCCGTCCGGCGAATTTGCCTTCGGTATGCCCGGGTCGCGATCATTTGATCCTTGAAGTGAAAGGTTTTCGTTTGGCGATTTTCACGGTTCTTGGCCGCCAATATCTCAATATGAAAGCCGATTGTCCGTTTCTGTGTGCCGACCGGTTATTGGGGCAGCTGGATGGACGTGCTGATGCGGCGATGGTTGAGATTCATGCTGAAGCGACGTCGGAAAAACAGGCGTTGGGCTGGCATCTGGATGGCCGGGCGCTGGCGGTGTTGGGGACGCACACACATGTGCCGACGGCCGATGCGTGCGTGTTGCCACAAGGCACGGCTTTCATGTGCGACGTAGGAATGACCGGACCTTATGCCAGTGTGCTGGGTCGGGAATCCAAGGTCGTGATCGGCCGGTTTCTGGATGGCATGCCGCGGCGTTTTGACATCGCAGAAAAGGATGTGCGGATGTCGGGTGCGTTAGTGGAATTTGATCCTGAAACGCGCAAGGCGACGAAGTGCGAGTTGATGACGTTTAAGCGGAATAATTAAGTACGGAACCGAATCAGTCCGTTAGGGACAACGGGTTCGACCTCGAAATACAAGCAGCCGCTCAGTGCTGCATGACGCCGCCTTCTTCGTACACGCCGAGGTGGCGGTAGCGTTGGTAGCGGGTTTCCAAGAGTTGTTCGCGGGAAAGGGCGCGAAGGTCGTTGAGGTGTTTGAGCAACGCGTAGCGGAGGGCATCTGCCGATTGTTTCGGATCGTTGTGGGCTCCGCCGAATGGTTCGGGAATGACTTCGTCGACGACGCCGAGTTTTTCGAGGTGATCGGCGTTGATTTTGAGCGCCTCGGCGGCCTGGGGCGCGGCGGCGCGGTCTTTCCAAAGGATAGCGGCGCAGCCTTCGGGCGAGATGACGGAGTAATAACTGTTTTCGAAAATGAGCACGCGGTCGGTGACGCCGATGCCGAGGGCTCCGCCGGAACCGCCTTCGCCGACGACGATTGCGATCGAGGGAACGCGGAGCATGGCCATTTCGCGGAGGTTGACGGCGATGGCTTCGGAGACGTGGCGTTCTTCGGATTCAATGCCCGGAAAGGCTCCGGGTGTGTCGATGAACGTGATCACGGGCAGGCCGAATTTTTCGGCGAGGCGCATCAGGCGAAGGGCTTTTCTATAACCTTCGGGTTGGGCCATACCGAAGTTGCGCTGGATATTTTCCTTGGTGTCGCGGCCTTTTTGTTGGGCGACGATCATGACGGACTGGCCTTGGAAAAATGCGGTGCCACCGATGAGTGCGCGGTCGTCGTTGTACTGGCGGTCGCCGTGGAGTTCTTGAAAATTTTCGAAGAGAAGTTCGACGTAATCGAGGGCGTAGGGGCGTTTCGGATGGCGGGCGATCTGAACCTTTTGCCAAGGGGTAAGACTGGAATAAATTTCGCGTTGGGTCGCGGCGATTTTGCGCTCGATGCCGATGATTTCCTCGGAGAGATCGAGTTTGTTTTCCTCGGAACGCTGGCGCAGTTGTTCGAGCTGCGCGCTCAATTCGCGCAGTGGCTTTTCAAATTCGAGCGTGTAGATAGGCTTTTCCATCGGCGGGCACAGTAGGTAACACCGGCGGCGTGTCAATTAGGCGTGCTTAATGGGGGTAACGCTCCTGTTAATGCCTTGAGTTCAGCTTGCATAGGAATTTTGAGCAGGTGAGGCTTTCGAGGTGATTACCCTAAGACGATGGTTGGTTAAGGCTGGGCTGTTGTTGGCGCCGCTTTTGTTTGCGGTTTGCCTGGCTGGTGCTGCGCCGCAGTGGCGAGTGTTGGAGACACCGCGCTTCACGGTGGTTTCGCAGATTTCCGAACGGGAGACACGCGCCTGGGCGGAGGAGTTTAACCAGTTTATAGAATCTTTGAAGGGCGTGTTGACGGTGGATGATCGGTTCCTGCCAAGACTGACCGTGGTGTTTTTTGCGAAGGAAAAGGATTTTGGCGCCTATCGTCCGATTGGGGAAAACGGCAAGGTACAGGATTGGATTGCTGGTTATTTTTCGCGTCAGGAGACGTGGAGTGTGATCGGCATGGCGGATCGGATGGAGGACGAGTCCATGCGCCGAATCATTTTTCATGAAGGTGTCCATTGGTTCGTCAGCGCGGATCAACGCCGTTACCCAATGTGGTTCAATGAAGGATTGGCCGAGGTGTTTTCGACGTTTTCTTTGCGTAACGGGAAAGTGGAGTGGGGGGATGCGATCGATTCGCGGGTGGGTTCGTTGCATCGGCAAAAGCTGCTGCCGTTTAATCAACTGCTGTATGTGAAGCAGACGGACAAATTGTTTAACGAAAGCGATCGCACGGGTTTGTTCTACTCGGAGTCCTGGCTTTTCGTGCACTATTTGCTTTTTGGTCAGCGAAAGGAGGAGCGGGGTTCGTTGAATGAATTCCTGACCGCTTTTTACAGCGGTCAGTCAACCGAGGAGGCATTCCAAAAGATTTTTGGGATGGATTTTGCTGCGATGGAAGCGGCGTTGGATGCGTATTTGAGCGGCGGCAAATATCGCGTATTTTTGCGTCCTGCTGGGGCGACCGCGAAAGTCACAGCACCGTTTGAGCCGGCACCACCGGCGTTGGTGCAGGTGGCGTTGGCCAAACTTGCTTACGGCACAAACCATCTCGACATGGCTAAAAAGCATGCTGAGGAGGCGGTGCGACTAGATCCCAATTATGCTCAAGGTTACATGATGTTGGCTTGGGTTTTGCGGAATGGGGATTCGGCGGATGGATTTTTCGAAGCGGCTCAAAAGGCGGTGCGACTGGGTGCGCAGGATGCCGATGCTTTCTGGTTGCTGGCAATGGCGAGATCGAAAAAAGCACGGGCATTGGGCGGTGTGCCGTCGGCCGAGGCACGGCAGATCGCCTATTTATTGGAGAAGGCGATCAATGGCTTCCCGGCGCAGAAGTCAGCCTATCTCAATCTAGGGTCAATTCTCTCGCAGGTTGACCAGCCCAACGAGCAGGATGCGTTGTTTCTTGAACAAGGCAGAAAATTTTTTCCCGATGAGAAAATGCTTTTGGTGGGTCAAGCTCACTTGTTGCGAAAAAAGGGGGACAAGGAAGAATCGCTAAAGATATTGCAGTTGGTTTTGGATGAGCCTGGGCTAGTGAAGGCAACGGAGCTGGAATACCTGAAAAAGCTGAAGGCCTCCTGGGATGTGTCAGATTCGCTGGCGCAGGTTAATGAGCTTAAGGCGCAGAAAAAGTATCGGGAGTCAGTAGAGCTACTTGATGGTTTGCTGGCCCGTGGAGCGACCATCGAGTCGCGTGGCATGGTGATGCAGGCGCGTCGGGATATGTGTGCGCATGCGACTTTGCAGGAAGCAAGCACTGCCCGGAAAGAGGGTCGGGCCGACGAAGCCGCACGATTGTACCAGAGTATCCTTGATATGGAGCGCATCCCGGTGAATGTGCGCGGTCAGGCCCAGCAGGCGTTGCAAAAATTGAAAGACACGGAATCCAAGCCGAAATTCACCCCTGCGTCGCCGGTATTGCTGGACGAAAAGAATTAAAAAAAGGGCGCCGGTGAGGGCGCCCTTGGAGGTTAAAAAAGGTTTTGGTTTGAAACCGCGTACTTAGGCCGCCGGTACGATGCGGATGCTTTCGATCGCGATGCGCTCGATGGGCGTGCTCTTTTCGCCGCCGCCACCGCTCTTGGTCGGGACGGTTGCGAGGCGTTCAAGGACGTCATCACCGGCGACGAGTTGGCCGAAGGCCGTGTATTGTTTATCGAGGAAGCGGGCGTCGCCGTGGCAAATGAAGAACTGGCTGCCAGCGGAGTCCGGGTTGGCGGAACGGGCCATTGAGATGACGCCGCGGACGTGGGCTTTGGCGTTAAATTCGGCCTTGATCTGGTAGCCGGGGCCGCCGGTGCCAGGCATGCCGCCGACGCCTTCCTTGGTGTTGGGGCAGCCGCCTTGGACCATGAAGCCTTTGATGATGCGGTGAAAGGCGGTGCCGTCGTAGAAACCCTCGCGGGCGAGTTTCTTGAAGTTTTCGACGGTCTTCGGAGCGACGTCAGGCCAGAAGGCGAGGGTGATTTCGCCGTAGGAAGTTTTGATGATGGCAGTTTCGCTGGCAGGTGCGGGTGTACTCATAAAGATGGGAACAAGGCCGGGGAAATGTTTTCGCGCAAGCAGATTTCCGCCATTGCCGAAAAGCCGACAGACTGCCACAGATGTGGAACCTCTTTGTACCCCATGGTGTTTTTCCTGATCGGCGCTGCCACCGGTGTGTTGGCAGTTTTTCTCTTTTACTATCGTGCTCAACGAGAACTTGAGCGCGTGGGTGAGGAAAAACAGGTCGTCACGCAGGAGATTCAGATCGTCGTCGATTTCATGCGTCACATGGCTGAGGCGCTCGCGGAAAATCCGCGCCGCGAAGAACTTTATCAACGCATCGTGCACGCTTCGATTCTGTGCACCGGGGCTTTGAGCGCGTGTATTTTTGAAAAAACCGCC
>JAYTWC010000060.1:0-2952 GCA_043743635.1 Verrucomicrobiota bacterium
GCCGACTTTTTGGAAATGGCGCGAGTACCAGTGGCCAAAGATGGATGAGGAAACACACGAGGCGGAAGCGCCTGAGTGGAAGGAGCTGACGGCGTTCGCGGCGGTGTGCGGCGTGTTTGGCATTGCCGGTTTTATTGTTGAAAAGATGGGTGCGGGTCCGGCCTGGCTGGCGCACGGGCTGTACGGCGTGGCGTTGATTGCAGGCGGTTGGGATGCGACGGTCGACACGTGGGAAAATCTGAAGGAAAAGAAACTCGATATTCACTTCCTGATGTTGGCGGTGGCAGTCGGTGCGGTTTGCATCGGTGCTTGGAGCGAAGCGGTGTTATTGTTGTTCTTGTTCTCGTCGTCCGGCGCGATGGAAGACTACGCGATGGACCGCACGCAGCGTGAAGTTGGTTCACTCCTCAAAACCGCGCCGAAGCAGGCAACGCTTGCGATGCCGGATGGCAGCGAACGGCTCGTGAAGATTGAGGAAATCGGTATTGGTGACCGCGTGCGCGTGAAACCAGGCGAGGCGTTTGCCGCTGATGGTGTGGTGTCAAAAGGCAAGACGGCGGCCGACGAGTCTGCGATCACGGGCGAGGCGCGCCCAGTCGAGAAAGGAGTGGGCGACCAGGTTTTCAGCGGCACAATCAATCTCTGGGGCGTGGTCGATTTCGAGGTCGCGCGGCTTCCCTCGGAAAGTACGTTGCAGAAAATCATTCGCTTGATCCAGACCGCGCAAAAGCTTCGTGCGCCGAGCGAACGTTTCACCGATAAATTTGGCGGTGGCTATACGTTAGCGGTCTTGGGCGTGTGCTCTGCCATGTTTTTGGTGTGGTGGCTTGGTTTCCATTTGTCGCCCTTCACGAATGTGGATGGACAGCGCTCGGCGTTTTATCGCGCGATGACGCTGCTGGTCGTGATGAGTCCGTGTGCGTTGGTGCTATCGATTCCGTCGGCGATTTTGGCGGCCATTGCCTGGGGCGCGAAGCATGGCGTGCTTTTCCGTGGTGGCGCGGCGATCGAAAAACTCGCCGAGATCAAGGTCGTGGCCCTCGATAAAACCGGCACCCTCACGACGGGCGAACTCGACGTGGTGGGTCACGAAAGTTATCCGCCGGGACGTGAGCAGCAGGTGCTCGAGCTGGCTTATGCGCTGGAGGCAAATTCGCAACATCCACTCGCAAGAGCCATTGTGCGCCACGCCAAGGCGAATGGTGTTCAAGAATTGGATACAGACGATTTTCAGTCGCTGACCGGACAAGGCGTGCGCGGAACCGTGGGCGGTGCGCAATGCTTGCTCGGCCGCCGTGAACTGCTTGAGAGCGGTCCACTTTCTGAATGGGCCAAGGCGTTGCCGCCAGCGCCGCCCGAGATGAGCGAGGTTTGGGTACTCGGCAAGGACGTGGTCGGCCGGATTCTGTTGCGCGACCAGATTCGCGCGGAATCACGCGAGGTTTTGGCTAAGTTAAAAGCGGCGGGCATCCGCACGGTTATGTTGACCGGTGACCGGCGGCATGCGGCTGAGAGCGTGGCCAAGGAGCTGGGTCTCGACGAAGTGCGTTCGGGTTTGACGCCCGAGGGCAAGGTCGAGGCGATTCAATCCTTCCGCGTGGGCGGAAAAAAAGTCGCCATGGTCGGTGACGGGGTAAACGACGCGCCAAGTTTGGCGGCGGCGGATGTTTCGGTGGCGATGGGCGCACGTGGCAGTGACGCGGCACTTGAGCAGGCCGAAGTGATCTTGATGCACGACCGGATCGAGAATTTTCTCGCGGCGTTGCGGCTGAGTCTGCGTGCGCGAGCGATTATCCGTCAGAATTTGGGGATTTCGCTCGGTGTTGTGGTGCTGATGGCGATCGCGTCGATTTTCGGTATCGTGCCGCTGGCGGTGGGTGTGGCCGCGCACGAAGGCAGTACGGTGATCGTATGTTTGAATTCGCTGCGGCTGCTCTTCGGGAAAAACCGGTAGGGCGACGATTCGTAGAATAATTATCGGTTATCAGCATCGTCGGCACGAGCCGTGCCGCTTGGTCGTTGGTTAAAAAAACGAACTATTTACCATCTTCCCCAAACACCATGGCCTGACTCTTTTTCAGGGCTTCTGGGTGGTGTGTGGGCCGGAGGCTAATTATCTCCGGCTACCCGATTGGGCTCCGTCGTTTTCATTTCTTAAAGAGCAAATATCCCTTCAAATTCTCTTTCGGAACCGGACCAAGATACCTACTATCTGCCGAATTTTCAGTGTGATCGCCTAAGACAAACACTGCATCGTCAGGGATCACCAGATCGCACGTCTTCAATCCAAGTCCAGCTGTGCTAACGGCGCTTGGTAGCGACAGCTTCTGTCCGTCTATCATCACTCCGTTCTGATCGATTGTGATACGTTCGTGTGGAAGACCTACAACGCGTTTCGCGTAAATTTGGCCTGGTGCATGCGATGACGTGTATATAACCAAATCGAATCTCCGTACTCGGTTTCTGTAGCTTTCCGAAAGACGTCCAAACACCCTTTCGTCTTTTTGGATCGTCGGAATCATGCCAACTGTTGGAACGCGATAGACGCGGTAACCAGCAACGTAGAGAAGACCAAGGGTGCCAAAGTAAACGGCAAGAAGTCCGGCCAATACGATAGCCGTGGCCTTAAGTATTTTCATATAAATTTGTCCAAGGCCTTGAGAGCCCTAAAAAAGCCCTAAAAAGAAGTCAGGCTTTGGAGTTTGTGGTAGGTGGCGTGAGGTTCGTCACTCATGCGTGCTGCCGGGTTTTGTCACGAGTAGGGACGCGTTTAGGCCGGGGAGGCGTTCGGAAAATTCTTCGGTTTCGGCGGTTTGACGCAACGCGCGTTGGACCATGCCCATTTTGGCATCCAGGTTGTCGATCATCGAGACGAACACAGCTTCGGGCGTCGAGGCGTACACGGCGGCGCCCCATTCGGGTTCGCCTTGGTGACTGAGTACAATGTGTTCG
>JAYTWC010000061.1:0-4553 GCA_043743635.1 Verrucomicrobiota bacterium
CGCCCGCCTGCCGGGCCGGCGGGTGGAACACCTGCTGCCCTTCGGCCAGACCGAACAACTCGCCACCGACACCACCGTGACCCTGCTCCCGGCTGGTCACATCTTCGGCTCCGCCCTCACGCTGCTCGAACACTCGCAACACGGCCGCCTGCTCTACACCGGTGATTTCAAACTTCACGCCGGTCTGGCAGCCGAACCTTGTGCCATGCCCCAAGCAGACGTGCTCATCATGGAGACCACGTTTGGTTTGCCGCGCTACGTTTTCCCGCCAGTGAATGAAGTGCGGGCCGCGCTTGTGAAGTTCTGCGAGCAAGCTTTCACCGCCAACGCGACGCCGGTGTTCTACGCCTACGGTCTCGGAAAGAGTCAGGAACTGCTCGCCATCCTTGGCGCTGCGGGCCTGCCGGTCATGATGCACGCCGAAACCTTTCGCCTGACGGAAACCTGCCGCCAGCTTGGCCTCGCGCTTCCAGCCTGCCGCGAGTTCTCCGCCAACGACCTGCCGGGCCACGTCGTTATTTGTCCACCCCAAAGCCGCAACGCCTCATTTATCCGCAAAATCCCAATCCCTCGCACCGCGATGGTTTCGGGCTGGGCGATTGATCGATCGACCGTTTTTCGAAACCGCTGCGACGCCGCGTTCCCGCTTTCGGACCACGCCGATTTCCGGGAGTTGTTGCATTTTGTCGAGCTTGTGAAACCCAAACGGGTACTGACACTCCACGGATTTGCCGCTGAATTCGCCCGTCACTTGCGCACCCTCGGCCTTGATGCTTGGGCGATCAGCGAGCACAACCAACTCGATCTTCCCTTGCTCGGGCCGCCGGTCCCGGCGTGACTTTTGGCCACCAGCCTGCAAAGACGAATGCACTTCAACCGCTTTTCGCAGTCTTAACACCTCATGCCATCCCTTCTTACGCGATGCCTCTTTCTTCTTTGCCTCGCCGCCATGACCGCCGCCGCTGAGCCTTTCACTGCCTTTGGCGATGGCGAACAGCTCGTGTACCGCGTCAGCTGGGGTATCATTTCCGCTGGCAAAATCACCATCAGCGCCAAAGCCGAAACCGGCCCCGACGGCAAAGCCCTCATGCGCATCACCAACGCCATGTCGTCACGCGGCATGGCCCGTGGACTCTACCGTTTTGACAACGTCGCCGAAATCCTGCTCGAACGCGAAAATGGCCACATGCTTTGGGCCGCCGAAAAGGGAGTCGAACGCAACAACAACACCGAAAGCCGTACCGACTTCGATTACGCCGCCGGCCTCGCCCACCATGTCGACACCTACCGCCCAAACCGCAACACCGACATCCCTCTAAAACCCGGCGACGAGCCGATGGATCTTATTTCCGCCCTCGTGCAAACCCGCAACTGGAACCTGAAGGTCGGCGAAAAGCGCGATGTTCTCGTTCATTTCGGCCGCGAAACTTTTCCCGTTACCATCCAAGCCCAAGGTATCGAAGACGTGGATACGCCCCTGGGTGAATTCCAAGCCATGGTCCTCATCCCGCGCATGGAAAAAGAACCTCCCCGCGGCCTCTTCAAACGCGGCGGCGAGATCAAAGTCTGGATCGCCCAAAGTGGCGCCCACCTGCCCGTCAAGATGCAACTTAAACTCGGCTTCGGCGCAGCCAATCTTACCTTGATCGAGCACACGCCGCCGCAGCCTGCGCCAGCCCCGGCCACGCCGGATCCAAAGTAAACCGCCACGGTTTTTTTGCCCACACCGGCCCCGCATAGTCTACACCAATGCGAGGAGTCGTACGTATCCATTTCTTGGGCACAACACGTCTCTCGGCTTCGAGATGAAGTCCATTGCCCGGGATCGCCAGCAATCCGTTCAACGTCCGCCCGATCGCAAGCCGTTTCGTCAACCGCCCAGGCCCATTCACTTCCTGCAAGCCACGAACCAAGACCGCAGCCGGAAACCCTTCCACGCCGACAACCAGATTCAGCATCTCGTGGACGCCATAACAAAGGTACACATACCAACAACCGCCCGCCCGATACATAACCTCTGTTCGCGCCGTGCGTCCCTTGCTAGCATGGCAGGCCAGATCTTCTTCACCGTTGTAAGCTTCAGTTTCTATGATCACATGTCGTGACGTGCTTCCGTCTTCTCGCGTCCGAACCAAAACCTTCCCAAGCAGCCACGGAGCCACGGTAACCGCGTCCCTGACTTGAAAATATTCCGGCGCAATCACGTTACTCATCGCGCTCGTGTATCGCTGAAAAAACCTCTTTATGTAGAGACAAAAATGACGCCGACGATTCATACCCTCACGGGAAATCTACTTTGGGAACGAACCCTTGAACTGGCCACTTGGGTGCCCGGTCAAACTCACCGCGCTAAAACCGAATCATTCCAAGTCGGTGGCAAAGGCATCAACGTCTCCCGCATGCTCACCCGCCTTGGCGCATCCACGCGCGCCTTGTGCTTTGCCGGTGGTTCGACTGGCGCCGATTGCCTGGCCTGGCTCACTGCGAAAAACATCTCCCATCAAGCGTTCGCCACCTCTGCCGCGACTCGCAGCGGAACGGTCGTGCGCAGCAGCAACCAGCCCGAAACCACTTTCCTCGGCCCCGACGCCCCACCCGATGCCGCCGCGTGGACAGACTGTGCCGCCACCGTCGACGCCCTGCCCGCCAATGACATCCTTGCCCTCTGCGGCAGTTTTCCCGGATGGAACAGTCTCGAAGCCGAACCGCTTCGCACCGCTATTGCCCGTCGGGCCAGCCTTGCCCACGTGGTCGCCGATACCTACGGCCCGCCGCTCATGTGGGCTCTGCAACAACCCTTCGCGTTCATCAAAATCAATCGCGACGAATTCAATGCCCTCGCCTCGCAAATGAGCCACATCGAGCCTTTTCCCTCCCAGCTCACCACCCAACTCCGCCTTTCCAAGTCCTCCGCCATTATCATCACCGACGGCCCCAATCCCGTCTGGTATGCTGACCGTACCAACCCGCCCCGCCAATTTGTACCACCGGCGATCACGGCCATTTCGCCCACTGGCTCTGGCGATGTGTTGCTGGCAGGCCTGCTCCACGGACATTTTCAACGCGGCCTTTCCCTCCCCGAAGCCCTCACGTACGCGCTGCCTTACGCCGCCGCCAACGCTGCGCATCCAGGAATTGCAGATTTTGACCTGAACAATCTTCCCGCCTGACGGTCTTTTCCAAAACTACTATGAACCGAGGAATTATCATCACCATCATTGTCATCGCGCTGGGCGCCATCGGCGGTACCTACGCCTACCGCAACCAGCAACAAGAGAAAGAACGCGAACTCGCTCTCCGTCGCGAGATGTTCGAAAAGTCCGAAAAGGACCGTCACGCGCGTGAAGATCAAAAGAAAGCCGAAGCGGAAGCAGAGGCGCGTCGTCTCGCCGATGCCAAAGCCGCCGCCGACGCCAAGGCCGCCGCCGAGGAACAGGAACGGCAACGCATCGCCCAAATCGAAGCCGAAGCCCAACGGCTCCAAGCCGAAAAAGACGCCCTTGACGCCAAAGCTGCTCGCGAACGCCTCGCCTTGGAAAAACAAAAAGCCGCGCTCGAAGCCAAAATCGAACAGGCACGCCGTGAAAAAGCCGCCGCCGAGGCAGAAACTGCCCGCCTTGCCGCGTTAAATGAAATTGCCCGCTTGGAACGCGAAAAGAAGGCCGCTGCTGACCGCGAAACCGCTCGTCTCGCTGCCTTAAAACGCCAGCAAGAGCTCGAAGCGGCCGAAGTTACCAAGATTCCAGTCATCACCCGAACGGTTTATCCCTCTGATTACAAACGGCGTGACCACTACTATCTCGACGTGGACATGAAGAATGCCGAAAACGCAAAACCACCGACCCGGCCGAAAGCCGAAAGCAAAACCACGACCCCCTAAGCCTGTCATCCAACGCGATTCACGCCTCAAAAAGGCTATCGCCCACTTTTGCGCGATGGCCTTTTTTCTTTTTACCAAATAGGACTTGCTTCGCCGCGCTAAAAAACTCTTAGTTCGCGGTTTTATTTATGAAAGCGACCATCAAAACCCAAGGCCAACAGTTCGCTGTTTCCGAGGGAGACATCTTATTCGTTAACCGTTACCAAAACTCCGTGGCCGGCTCGACCGTCCAGATCAACGAGGTTCTCTCTGCGGGCGAAGGCGAATCCTTCAAAGTCGGTACGCCGACCATCGAAGGCGCCAGCGTCACCGCCACGATCCTTGAAAACAAACGGAGCAAAAAGGTCATCGTTTTCAAAAAGAAAAAGCGCAAAGGCATGGAGCGTAAGCAAGGCCATCGCCAGGAACTCTCCGTCATCAAGATCGAATCCATCAACGCATAAGGAGACTTTTTCACCATGGCGCACAAGAAAGGTCAGGGAACATCTAGCAACGGCCGCGACAGCCACTCACAGCGGCTCGGCGTAAAGAAATTTGGCGGTCAAGCCGTCATCGCCGGTAATATTCTCGTCCGCCAACGTGGAACTAAAATCCATCCCGGACGTAACGTCGGAGTCGGTCGCGATTGGACTCTTTTCGCGCTCAAAGACGGCACCGTCAAATACGACAAGGT
>JAYTWC010000062.1:0-5325 GCA_043743635.1 Verrucomicrobiota bacterium
AAGCCAGCCACCCTCGAAACCGGCCTCGTTGTCCAAGTCCCTCTCTTCATTAAAGAAGGCGAAATCATCCGCGTCAGCACCGCCGACGGCACCTACCTCGGCCGCGCCTGATCGATCAACAAAGTTTCCCTTTCGCAAACGCGGCCCGTAACGGCCGCGTTTTTTTTGACCATCACCGCGACCAAGCGCTTTTCCTCGTGCATTTTCCAACTGTCAGGCAAGCGGGCCGATTGAACTAAAACCCCACGAATTTCTAACTCAACCCATGCGCACCAAGTTCCGCCCTTTCCTCGCGTTCCTCTGCCTCGGCCCCATCGCCTGCCTGCCCGCCGTCCACGCCGACAACGCAGCACCCACCGTGCAAAGCGCACCCGGCAGCGCCCATTTCCAAAACCTGCCCAAAGGGGCAACAGCCCAAGAGGTCGGTAAACTCATCGCCGAAAACTTCGCCGCCCGCCCACATGGCAACCAAGGCCGCCCGAAAGACCCCAAGTTCATCATCTATCCCGAAGTCTGCGCCTGGTACGGCTCGCTCACGTTCGCCCAACTCACCAACGACACCGACCTCACCAACCGCCTCATCAAACGCTTCGATCCACTTTTCACGACCGCCGAGGCCCACCTCATCCCCAACCCCATCCACGTCGACCTCTCCGTCTTCGGAGCCATCCCGCTCGAAATCTATATCCAAAATAAGGATACACGCTACCTCGCCCTCGGCCAGTGGGCCGCCGACACCCAGTGGGCCGCGCCCAACCCAAACCTCACCGCCAACTGGAAGGACCAGGTCTCTCAAAATGGCGATGCCGCCACACTGCTTGCCCAGGGTTTTAGCCCGCAAACCCGCTACTGGATCGACGACATGTACATGATCAACGTCCTCCAGACCCAGGCCTACCGCGCCACGCAAAACCCCATTTACCTCGAGCGCGCCGCCCACGAAATGGTTTCCTACCTCGACAAACTCCAACAGCCAAACGGTCTCTTCTTCCACGCCTCCGACGCTCCGCACTTCTGGGGTCGCGGCAACGGCTGGTTCGCGGCCGGCTTCACTGAACTCCTCCGCGTTCTCCCGAAAGACAACCCGAATTACGCCCGAATCATAGCTGGCTACCGCACCATGATGGCGTCGCTCCTCAAATACCAAGGTGAAGACGGCATGTGGCGCCAACTCGTCGACCGCCCCGAATCCTGGCCGGAAACCTCTGGTTCGGCTATGTTCACCTTTGCCTTCATTTCCGGAGTAAAGAACGGCTGGCTCGACGAAGCCACCTACGGCCCCGCCGCCCGCAAAGCCTGGCTCGCCCTCGTCGGCTACCTCAATCCCGACGGCAACCTCCGCGAGGTCTGCGAAGGCACCAATAAAAAAGACGACTACGATTTCTACATGAAACGCGCCAAAGTCGTGGGCGATCTGCACGGCCAGTCACCGATGCTCTGGTGTACTTCGGCCCTCTTGCGCTAAACCACACGCCAAATCTAATTTCTAAGGCTGCCTCATTCCACGGCAGCCTTTTTTGCGCCCACAAATCCCCTTCCGCTGATTGCAAGCCCGTGATTTGCATTCCTGCGTTTTGACGGATTTTTCCATTCACTCGTCGTTATGCAAGCTGCGGCGCGCCGTGTTTCTGCCGACCACCTTCAGCGAATCAAATTTCATCCGATGAAGAATACATGCCTTGGATCAACCACCGTAAGAACACTCCCGTTCTCCTTGTTCTCCTCCTGAAAATCGTCTTGGCGGCCAGCGTGATTACCCTAGGTGCACGCGCCGAGAATTTCGTCACCAATCTCAAACCGATCAAACTCGTCTTCGAGGCGACGGCCGCCAACCAACCCCCTGTCTTCGCCATCACATGCACCGAATATTTTACCTCAACCGGGGATTGTAGCTGGTTCAATTTCAACGACGGAACCAACGCAACTGACATAAAACGCACCGGAAACTATAAACGCCCCACCGTTCAGGCCTTCATAAACTGGCACCCATTTGGAAATGCTTTTCACCTCACCTCCGGAGCCTTTCTCGGTAGCAACCGGATGGTCGTCTCCAAGAAATCCTCAAAGAGTTCCTCCTTTGCAGTGGGTGGTTCCACCTACGCCACTGGGCAGATCGACTCCCTCTCCGGGGATGTCGAGTTTTCGCGAACCGCAGAGCCCTATCTCGGCTTTGGCTGGTCGAAAGAGTCTCGCGACGGGAAAATCGGCTATTTCGCCGACTTTGGAATTCTTTTTACCACACCCGCAAAAACCAGCCTGCAGGCGACCGGTCAGGTCGCGGATAACCCCGGCTTTCAGTCGAACCTTCGCACAGAGGAAAAACTCCTCGGCCACACATTGAAGCCGCTGCACAACTACCCGATCGCCCAGATCGGCCTAGTGTTCAAATTTTAAGTTACGATCCTTGGCGGGATCCGGCGGCGCAGCTAACCCTGCGTCGCTTTTTTATCGTAATAAAAGGCAGCGATGTCCGTTATGACCTGTGATACAGTTTCGGTCGGCGTTCACCTCGATTCGCTCTTCCATTTCCATGTACTCACGAAAAACTGTCTTTCTGGCTGGTGGCCTCATCCTGATTTTTAGTGCACTTGCCTGCACAACGTCAGCGTCTGACGACACCGCAATTGCGGCCAAAGCGATCAACACCCTCGGCATCGACCTGCTCGCACGCGTCGTCAAACCCAACGAAAACGCGCTGCTCTCGCCCTACTCAATTCAATCTGCACTCGCCATGACCTACGCCGGCACTGCCGGCGAAACGAAGACCGAAATGGCGAAGGTGCTGCACTACCCAACCAACGAGGATGCATTACACCGTTCGTTTTCGATCTTCCGCAAAGAACTAGATAATATCCACAAGAATTCAGTAAACGAGGTAAAGAACTCCGCCACACGGGGTGAAGGTCCGACCGAACCGATGACACTAGAAATCGCCAACCGTCTGTATGGCCAAAGTGGTTACGCCTTTCGCCCGGCATTCCTCTCGCTGGTAAAAGACAACTACGGCGCGCCGTTTCAGCCGGTTGATTTCATTCACGCCGCTGAAAACGTCCGCAACGAAATCAACCAATGGATTTCAAATCAAACTCACGAACGCATCAAAGACCTGATTCCCCGGGGAGGCGTGAACGACTCGACGCGGCTGGCCTTGGTTAACGCGATCTATTTCAAGGCGGCTTGGGCGGAAGAGTTCTTCGAACATAGCACGAAAGCCAAACCATTTTCTATCAACGGAACCAAAATCGAAAAAGTGCCCACCATGCTCCACAAGAGCCAGCGCTACGGCTATTTTCGCGGCGACGGTTTCCAGGCGGTCACCTTGCGTTATGTCGGCGGCGAGGTGCAACTGCTGATCATTCTGCCGGATGCGACGAACGGTTTGGCTGACTTGGAATCGAAACTTACGTCTCAAATGTTCACTGAGTGCGCGCTCGCCGCTCCAGCCGAAGTGATCTTGTACCTGCCAAAATTCAAGTTGGAACCCGACCTGATTTCTCTCGGCTCGCCGCTTCAATCACTCGGGATGAAGACCGCCTTTAACCAACCGAAAGGCAGCGCCGACTTCGACCGGATGGCGCCACGAAACCCGAACGACTATCTCTTCCTATCCGAAGTGTTTCACAAAACCTTCATCGCGCTCGACGAACAAGGAACGGAGGCGGCTGCAGCAACTTCTGCAGTAGCACTTGCTGCCTTTGCTGTTCACAAAGAAGCTCCTCGCCCAAAGCCCATCGAAGTAAAAGTCGACCATCCCTTCGTCTTCGCGATCCAACACCGCGCCAGCGGTGCCTGCCTCTTCCTCGGCCGCGTCGTCGACCCGCGCTGAAGCACAGCTCTCAACTCCCAAACAAGTCACCCGGCATTTCCACCGCCGCCGACACCACTTTGTGCGCTGGCAATTGGGTACGGAACCAGGTGCGCTGCTTTTTCACCAACGTCCGTGTATTGCGCGCAATCTGCTCGACCAAAGCCGCCCGAGGCAACCGGCCTTCTAGAACATCAATCGTCTCACGATAGCCAATTGCCTTTGATGCACTCGGGTTTTCTTTTAAGCCCGCTTTTAACAACCATTCAACTTCGCCAATTAGCCCCGCCGTCAGCATCGCCTCGACGCGTTGCGTGACGCGTCTTTCAAGCTCCGCCGGGTCACGCTCGATTTGCACACAGTGTACATCCCACGCGCCAAACGGCGCCGGTATCTTCGCAAAATCCGCCGCCAACTCCGCCAGTGTTTTCCCGGACGCCCGACAACGCTCCAACGCCCGTGTCACCCGGCGCGGATTAGCGGTATCAAGTTGACCAAGCCCCGCCGGATTCAATCGCTCCAGCTCCGTCACGAGTGCCGCAAGTCCGTCCCTGGCCAACTGCGCGACGATCGCCTCGCGCAACGCCATCGGCACCGCGACTTCATCGGCCACCGGTGCAAAAAACGCCTTCAGATAAAAACCACTTCCTCCCACCACGAGCACCCGCCGCCCACGCGCCGCGACTTCATCCACCGCCCGTTTTGCGCAGGTCACGTAATCTGTCACGTCCATCCGATCCGTCACGTTGCAAACATCGATCAAATGATGCGGCACACGCGCAAGTTCCTCCTTCGTCGGTTTCGCCGTGCCAATGTCCATACCGCGATAAAACAACAACGAATCACAAGAGACAATTTCAGCATTGTTCTGCTCCGCCCAGCGCAACGCCCACTCCGTTTTTCCGGAGGCAGTGCAGCCCGTGAGAACGAAAATGCAGCCTTTCTTGTTCATGACAATGACACCATCCAGCGCGAGCCGACGCCCCGCAGCAAGGGGGATTATTCACACCCGTTCGCAGTTCCCGCCCGGCTGCTTATGTTACGAACAGGTGATAACACCGACCCGTTCGGCTTTTCACTTTGCAGCGACCTACAAACTCCACCACCCACGTTAACAACGTTCTCTCGCCCTCAACTTTGAAACTCGCGCTCGTCACCGAAACTTATCCGCCAGAAATCAACGGCGTCGCCATGACGCTGAGCCATCTCGTCGAGGGCCTGAGTGAACGCGGCCACGATGTCACGGTCGTCCGCCCACGACAAAATGACGGCGACCAGCCACGTACCGACGGCCTCTACCACGAACTCCTTTGCCCTGGTTTTCCGATTCCCGGTTACAACACGATGCGCCTCGGACTGCCTGTGCGCAGACTTCTCTTGCGGGCCTGGAGCTCGGCCCGACCCGATATTGTTCACATCGCCACCGAGGGGCCGCTTGGCTACGCCGCTCTCCTCGCGGCACGCAAATTAGGCCTTCCGATCAGTTCCAGCTTCCACACCAATTTCCACAGCTACAGCCA
>JAYTWC010000063.1:0-3144 GCA_043743635.1 Verrucomicrobiota bacterium
GAGGATTTCTGGCAGCGGTGAAACCAAGGCGTTGGTTTCGGATGGTTGTTTTTGTTGGAGGAATAGTTGAATTGGTCCTGTGACTAGTTCGGTGACGCCGGTGTCGGCGTGGATGAGTTTGAGGCTCGTGCCGGCCGTGATTGTGAGACGTTCGCCGGAGCGCAGAGCACGAGGCAGGGCGAGTTGGGTCGAGGGCCACCAGGGGAATTTGATGCGTGCGGTATTGTCGGTAGGGATGAGGTAGGCGGCGATGGGCGTGTTGAGGGTTTTTTTGCGGATGATCGAGCGACCGGTGATGCCTGTGGTGGTGGCCAGGATAATGGCCAGACCGAGCCAGAGTAGGGGGTAACGGGTGGAGATTGATGACGGCATGGGGCAGGGCGGGTTTCTTAAACGAAGATGCGGGCTGGTCACGAGAATGTTGGCTGGGTTCAGAACCGGGCCAAATGCTTTCTTCGCTATCGCTTTTTTGATCCGGTTTTTCAAGCTGCGACCGATGAATGTTGAGCCAGAATCATTGATGGATCAGGTCGCCCGCGTAACCGAGACAATGGAAACACGCCCTTCATGGGACGAGTATTTCATGGCGACGGCGATGTTGATGTCGACGCGTTCACCGTGTGAGCGGTTGCATGTGGGCTGTGTGGTGGTGAGTGGTGGCGATCGCAAAAATCGCATCGTGGCGGCGGGCTATAATGGTTTTTTGCCCGGCACGCCGCATGTTTCGCGCGTGCGCGAAGGCCACGAGCAGGCGACGGTGCATGCCGAACAAAATGCTATCGCTGATGCGGCACGGCGGGGTATTTCGGTTGAGGGCTGTGTTGCCTATGTTACGCATTTCCCGTGCATCAATTGCGCGAAGATTCTCGCCTCGGCGGGCCTTGCGGAAATTCGTTATCGGAAAGATTACAATAATGATCCGTTGGTGGCACCGTTGTTGACGGATGCCGGCGTGAAGATCCTTCAACTATGAGGCGCCGCCGTCTCTTCAACATGCGCGAACACCATTCAGAAAAGTACACGGCTCTTGCGGGTTCACTTTTGCTGGCGCACCCGTCGATGCGTGATGCGAATTTCCGCCGTTCGGTGGTTCTGCTTTCGGCCCATGACGAAAAGGGCGCGATGGGTGTTGTGCTAAACCGTCCGCTGGGGAAACGCCTAGGTCAGCTCAACGCCGAGTTCGCGCTCAGTCCGCTGGCATCGGTTCCGCTTTTTCAAGGGGGCCCGGTGCAGACGGAGCAGTTGTTGTTATGCGCATGGAAATTTCATGCCGATCAGAGCGGTTTCCAGCTGATGTTTGGACTCGATCCCGAGAAGGCGATCGAGATGCAGGCTGAGCAAGGCATGCATTTGCGTGCATTTCTTGGTTATTCCGGCTGGACGGGTGGGCAGCTTGAAAATGAGCTCAAGCAGAATACCTGGGTCGTGACACCCTTGGTGCCTAAACTCATGGAGGAGAAGGCTGACGAAACGCTTTGGCGCACGATTTTGACGGACATGAATCACGATTGGAAATTGCTCGTCGATGAGCCGGATGACCCGAGTCTCAACTAGGTCGTCAGAGGGGCGCTGCGGGTTTGTGTGCTGGCGAGGTTTTGTGAATTTTAAGATAGGATCTTGACAGCGCCGCGGCCGCCCGGTGTTTTGGTCAACTTTATGAAAGTTGTCTCCTCTATCAAATCCGCGAAGAAGCGTCACCCTGCTTGTCAGGTTGTCCGCCGCCGTGGGAAAATCTACGTGATCAACAAGGTCGAGCCCCGCTACAAAGCGCGTCAGGGCTAAGCCACCAACCCCCTATTTTCGCCGTGAAAGCCGAAGGCCATCCTATTCTTAATAACGTTTGCTTCCTCGACGTTGCGTCAGGCAAGCGTTTCCTCACCAAGTCCACGATGAAATCCGCCCGTAAGGAACAGATCGACGGGGTCGAATTCTTCATCGTGTTGCGCGACGTCACCATGGACTCGCATCCTGCCTACACGGGCGAGAAGCGCCTTGTCGATACCGCTGGACGCGTGGAGAAATTCACCAACAAGTTCAAGCGCGGCAAATCCACTGCCACATAAGCGCCCACTGACTTACACCTGCACTTTCGAAGCCCTCCTGACCCGGAGGGCTTTTTTTTGGCCTAAATGGGTGAGTGATTTCGAGTTGCTTGGTTGAAACTCAGATGTGGCCCGGGGCTTCGATCAGGATGCGTTCGAGGTAATCTTCATAGTCTTTGCCGCTGAGGTAACGCAGACCTTTTTCTCTCATCTCAGACGTGGTCAGGGTGTCGTCGCTGGAGGTCCCGGTCAATCCGAGCACCAGTCGTTTAGCAACTTTGAAGGCGGTTATGTTTGCCTCGGTGTCATCGACATCGCCGCCGTCTTTCACGTACACGGGCGTGGCCAGCGTTTTGTCTATATCTTCTGGTGTGTGAGCGATGTGGTTTCTCGTCAGGATATTCTCCAACATTGGCTTCTCCAATTTCTCGCCCATGGAAATGATGGCGCGGGCGGCATCGAGCGGAGTCATGATGGGTCGACCGTCCATCACCATCGCGTAGTAACGGTTAAGATCCTGAAGCCGGACTTCGAAGTTAACTTCGGCGACGAACTCGGGGTCTTTTTTCTTTTTTCCAATTTCCTTGATGGTGGCCAGATTTTCGGGAGCGATGAAACCGCTGAGGGCTGCACCGGCGGTGTGGAAGATCTTGGTTTTGTCGCCGCCGCGGCGGATCTGGATTTTCTTCTTTTTGAAAAGGTAAATCGAACCATCCAGCGTGCCGCTGTTTGAATTTATCCCGCGGATTTCGTCCACCATTTCGAAGTACACCGGGATGTCGGTGTTGACGGCGGCGTAGTTGCAAAAAAACGTATGTCCCTTGGCGGTGGTTTCGCGGTAATTTTTCTTAGCGACGAGCGTTTCGACTAGGTCGAACTTCGAGGTATCGTAAGATTTCAAAATCACGGTGGTGTACCGGATTTTTCTATCTACGCGCAGGTTGTCGAAGACGTCGTCGGCTTTGGCTTGGTAAACATTGATTCGTTCGCGTACGGCCTTTATCGCAAATTTGTCGAGAACGATAGGTTCGTTGATTGGCGCGGTTTCTTCGGCGAAACCAAGATGTGACGCGCAGGCTAGGAAGACGATTGTCGTGGAGTT
>JAYTWC010000064.1:0-5887 GCA_043743635.1 Verrucomicrobiota bacterium
GTTCTCCAGATGCAGATAAACAATGAGGAACTGCGTCATCTGCGCACCGTCGGAGACGTTAAAGTTTTCATCGATTGCAAAGTTCGTGGTCTTCCGCCGCCCAAGCCAACCCGGCATCTACCGATCGAGCATATCGGCGCGGTAATGCCGATTCAGCCACCGTTTCTTTTTCTCAACGAAGCTTCAATCAACAGCCAAGGAGCGCAGGGTAAATACAAGATCTCCGGGCAGGAATTTTTCCTTCAAGGACACTTCAAAGATAATCCCGTGATGCCGGCCTCGATCATGATCGAGGCAATTGGGCAACTTGCGGTGTTGGCTTTGCTCGAGGGCGTGGTCCCGGTCGACGAAGGCAAAGTAGTCGATCCCAAGACTATTTTCTTCACTTCATCGGAAGGCGTACGCTGCCACCGAATTTGCCGCCCGGGCGAGGTTTTGACGATCTCAGTAAAGCCTAAACGCGCAAAAATGCCATTGGCTACATTCGAGGGTTCAATTCGTGTGGGCCAGGAAAAAGCGGTCATCGCTGAAGAGATTACGCTCACCTATGGAATGATGGATCCCGTCGTTGTGCCTGCAGCATCCATCACGCCCGCGCCAACAACGGTCGCGGCACCTGAGGCGGCCGTAGTGAATCCTGTTTCGAGCGCACCGACCTCATAACCATTTGGGGTGATTCGGCGACTGTCAGGCGTGTGAGATTTGCTGTTGCACGAGGTGCCGCGCTGGCGTTGAACATTCGTGACGCGATGGCCTCTCGAATCAGCTGAAAATGTCTTGGCCGTCACCCCGTCATCATTTTTAGAAAATTTCCACAACGCCCCGATTCATGCCCAAGGTCTTCATTACAGGTCTCGGTTTTATAACGAGCATAGGCAACGACAGCGCCACGGTTACGGAAAGTCTCCGTTTGCTGCGTCACGGCATTGAGCTGTATCCGCCTTTCCAGAAACCTGAAATCCCGATCAAAGTCGCCGCCACACTCAAAGGTTTTTCGGCTGACTCTTACGACCCCGAAGACTGGACCTATCCGGAGCGTTATAGCATCAAGCGCGAACTCATTCGCAGCATGAGTTCCAACGTGCTCTACGCATACTGCGCGATGTTGCAGGCGGTCGAAGACGCAAAACTTTCTGAAACCGATTATTCAAATTCCGACACCGGGCTCTACGCGTCGTCGGGTGGCTCGCCCCACATGCTTGGGCATTTAATGCACCGCATGCACACGATGGGCGTGATGCGCTGTTCGCCCATGGGGATCGTCGCCTCGATTGCTGGCACGTTGAATTTCAATCTCGTCGCCCATTTTAAAATCAAAGGTGCGTCCTGCGGGTTCTCGTCGGCCTGTGCCTCGTCAGCCCACGGCATGGGTTTTGCCCACGACGAAATCGCCCTTGGCCGCCAGAAGCGGATGTTCGTAGTCGGCGCTGAGGATATTAATCTCAATAGCATTCTGCCGTTTGCCGGTATGCGTGCGTTGTCGTTGCAAACCGATCCAAACAAAGCTTCACGCCCCTTCGACGTGGCGCGCGACGGGTTCGTTGGCACCGGCGGTGCGACCGTCGTCGTCCTTGAAAGCGAAGACGAAGTCGTTCGTCGCGGGGTGAAACCTTATTGCGAAGTTGCTGGTTGGGGACAGGCCTCTGACGGACACAACGTGGCCATTTCCCATCCCGAAGGTACCGGCCTCCGCTCTGCCATCGAAAATGCTCTTCGGGCCACCAAAATTGTCCCTGGCGATGTGGATTATATCAACGCCCATGGCACTTCCACGCCGATCGGCGATCTCTCGGAGGCAAAGGCGATTCGTGCGGTGTTTTCTCCTTCGGGAGCACGTCCGTCCGTTAGCAGCACGAAGGCGCTCACCGGCCACGGATTATCGCTTGCTGGTGCAATGGAAACCGGCTTCTGCGCTTTGGCTCTGCGCAACGGTTTCGTGCCCGGATCGGCCAACATCACTACGATCGACCCTGGCTGCGCCGACCTGAATATTCCTCTCAAAACCGAAGATCGCCAGGTGAACGTCATGCTCAACAACAGCAGTGGCTTTGGCGGCGCCAATGTCAGCCTGGTGCTTCGTCGGGCCTGATCACGTGGCGCAACTTTCCAGTTTTTACCGCACAGCTTTTGTCACAGGAGCCTCGACCGGGCTCGGTCGGGCTTTTGTGGAAATGCTCCTTGAAGATGGTGTGCGGGTGTGGGGCACCGCGCGCGATGCAAGCAGGCTGGCGCCACTCATAGCCGATAAAAATTTTACCGCTGTCGTGCTCGATCTGGAAAATGCTGATGCCGCAGTGGCGACTTTTATCGCTGCGGCAACGTCTGCTGGCGGTTTTGATTTGGTGGTCAACAATGCCGGGTACGGAGTGTTTGCGCCATTTGTGTCGACTGATTTTTCAGTTTGGCAAAAACAACTCGATGCCATGCTCAGCACCACCGCACGGCTTGCGCACGCCGCGCTTCGCGACATGCGGGCAAAAAATCGCGGCTGTCTCGTCAATGTCTCGTCACTCGCCACCGATTTCCCGCTGGCATTTATGAGCGGCTACAACATCGCCAAGGCAGGACTTTCCGCGTTGAGCGAAAGTTTGATTTTCGAAATGCGCGGAACCGGTGTGGCCGTGATCGATTTTCGACCAGGTGATTTCCGCACAGGTTTCAACCGCGCCATGCAGTCCACGCCACCGCTTTCTGAAAGCGACGCTCGTCTTGCGCCTGTCTGGCAGGCCCTCGATAAAAACCTAAATGCTGCGCCACCGCCAACGCACGCTGCGGCAGGTTTACGTACCGCGCTGTTGCGTCAGCGTTCAGGAACGGTACGGTGTGGTTCGTTTTTTCAGGCACAGCTTGCACCTTTCCTAATTCGCTTCGCCCCGTTGGGGCTGCGCCGCGCCATCATCGCGCGCTATTTCGGATCCCGCTAATCATGGCAAAAGTTCGCATCCTTGTTCTCACATCCAGCACCGGCGGTGGCCACGACGCCCGGGCCGAGGCGTTTGCTGAATGGTGCTTTCAACTGTATCGGCATGCGGTGGATGTTCGCATTGAGCAGATGCTCGAAAAATCCTCCTTGGTGAATCGCTCCGGCGTGAATCTCTACAACTGGATTCAAAAGCGTATGCCTGTTCTGCACACGGCCTATTATGCAGTCATTGAGCTCCTCAGTTATCTTAACCGAAACAACGTCCGGTTCGGCCGCGTCTACTACATCAAAGTTCTAAAGGAGTATCGCCCGCACTTGGTATTCAGCGTTCACGACTGCTTGAATCGTGGTTATTTTCAGTTAGCCCGAAAGATTCTCGGCGCCGACAAAGTTCGTTGTGCCACCTACTGCGGCGAATTTTCTGGCGGCTGGGGGTACAGTATCAACTGGATAGAGCCAACGGTCGATCTGTATATATCCCGAACGCCGACTGCGCGCGATTTTGCGGTCAAGAAAGGCATCGCAGCTGAACGCGCGATCGTGCGCGGTCACATGATGCGGCCCCGTTCACATGTAGAGGTTTTAGACGCAGCTGAAGTGGCAAAATTTCGTGTCGATAAGCTGGGGTTGCGGCCCGACTTGTTCACCGTGTTCCTTGCCACTGGGGGTAATGGTGCCAACAACCATCTCGCCTTGTTGCCAGCTCTCCTGCGCCATGCTGAACGATGCCAGGTGATCGCGATTTGCGGGCGCGATAAGGATGTTTTCCACGAACTCCTGCACTGGCGGGCGGAACATCCCGAATTGAACTTTTACATCGAGGGCTATTCCGAAAATGTCCATCTGCTGATGCAGTGCAGCGATGTCATCGTTACTCGCGGCGGCACGACCACGTGTGCCAAGGCGCTTCATTTCCGCTGTCCGATCATCTTCAACGCATTTGGCGGAATCATGCCCCAAGAATCGCTGACCTGGAAATTTTTCCACAATGGAGCTCGTTCTGAGAAGATCGAAAGCACCGCAGATTTTACCGGCATCATCAATAACTGGATGGAAGTCGCCTCATCCTATACGGCCTATCGCGAACTGTTCGTCCGGCTGCGCTACGAAGAAAATCCAACCGACGTAATCGATGAGCTTGTTTGCCTCGCTGCCGAGGTTAACGGGTCGAAACTCACACGGCGACCCTTTCCCAATTCATAATATCGTGAGTAGCGAACGTCTCACCATCGCCTATTTATTTACTACGTTCCCGAAGTCCACGGAAACGTTCCTCCAGCGCGAGATCGCCGCCATGCAAAAGCTTGGCGTAAATCTGAAGATCTACTCGCTTTGGGGCGGCGGGCCGGAATTCGCCGGTACGCCTGTGCGTGTATTCAACAAATGGACACTGATCGCGCTAATCTGGGTTATCCCCTGGACAGCGGTGACTCGCTGGGACGTCTTTGGGATTTTGCTGCGCGGTCTGCTCACTCGGCGTCCACCGTCGTGGATGAATTTCTGGGAAAACATGCTTGGAGCAGGCTTTGCCGCTTTGCATTATCCGACGTTCCGTCGAAACCCGCCCGATCTCATTCATGCTGCTTGGGGTGGTGCACCAGCCACGGCGGCCTGGTGCCTGGCTCGGATGAACCGGCATCGTTACTCGGCTGCGGCTCATGCTTACGATATTTATGAACATGGCGGTGATTGGTGGTTAAACGAAAAGCTGGCCGATGCCCGCTTCGTGCACACGTCGACCGAGATGGGCAAGATTTCGCTGGAGAAACGAGGCATCAACCCTGACCGAATCCATGTGATTCGACGCGGGTTGGACGTATTTCCTGAACTCAAATCTCTGCGCATGGAGCGTATTCCGTTGCGCATTGTGTGTGTCGCTCGGTTGGTGGAAAAGAAGGGACTTGATCATCAAATTAGAATCTACGCGCGTCTGAAGCGAAACGGACTGGATTTCACAGCGCGTATTGTGGGCGATGGCCCGTTGCGGCCGATGTTGGAACGCATGATCGCCGATCTTGGACTTGGCGATTGGGTGAAGTTAACCGGACATTTGCCGTTGGCGGAAGTATGGGAACAAATGACGTGGGCCGACGTACTTGTGCACACCGGTGTCATCGCGCCAAGCGGAGACCGCGACGGTTTGCCAAATGTTATTCCCGAAGCGATGGCGGCAGGCGTACTTGTCGTTACGTCGCCAGTTGCCGGCACGACTGAGGCCATCACGCCCGAGGAGACTGGACTCGTCGCCGATGTGATGGATGCCGCTGCGTGGGAGAAGGCGCTGCGCCGTCTCGCAACCGACGATGTATTGGTCGATCAACTACAACGCGCTGCCCGTGCATGGGTGGATGAAAATTATAATGCGCACAAAAATGCAGCGCGTCTCTACCAACTTTATCAGGAAGCTGCGTCGAAATGATCCACTTCGATCACAGCCGACTCCAACAATCCAGTCACCGCTCAGGGCTGACTCGGGTGTCGGCCCGGTTGATCGAGGAACTTGGCAGCACGATCAAACCGGTGACCGTTTTCAAGCCAGGTCCTGGTCCAGCGGTGGCGGCGCAGGATTTTCGACCGGCAAAAACCGATTGGTTGGTTACGGCGGAGTTGTTTTGTGAAGCCGAATGCCCTGGATTATGGGAATTGATTCGCGAACGTCGCTGCCGCCTTGCTGCGGTTTTCCATGATGCAATTCCGCTCAAGCTGCCGCACATTACGTGGCCGCAAAGCGTAGGCCGCCATCCGGAATACATGAAGATGTTGGCGGAATTCGACCGGGTCTTTGCGGTTTCCGAATGCAGCCGCCGTGAGTTGATGGAATTTTGGCGCTGGCAAGGTGTTTCGGCACGCGCCGAGGTTGATACAATTGCACTCGGAGCAGATTTTTCGAAACAACCGCGTGTTCTAGAAACGGCTGGGGCTTGTCGGGCTGGACTGATCAGTGTTGGCATTTTGGAAGCGCGT
>JAYTWC010000065.1:0-6443 GCA_043743635.1 Verrucomicrobiota bacterium
ACTTTTGATCCGCATGCGGCTGATAGCTCTGATGCGGCCCGTTCGCGTGAGCGCATTACGCATCGGTTGTCGGATGAGTCGATTTATGACTCGATCACCCGGCTCGGTCTGAGTGGCGATCGCGTTTCGATCAAGTTTTGAAAATCGACCAGCCGATGAGCTGGCGGTGGCGGTTAATTCGGTTTATTAAGGTATTTCGTGATCGCTTGCGTGCGTGAATGAACTTGGAGCTTGTCGTAAATGCGGCGGATGTAGGTGCTGACGGTTGGGCCGCTCACGCCGAGCGAATCGGCGATTTCTTTGTAAAGGTAGCCCTTGCTTAACAAATCAAGAACGGACTGTTCGCGGGGCGAAAGGATTTCCAGGTCGGAACGCGGTGCGGTCGTCTTGGAAAAGGATTGCACGACTTTTCTGGCGATGCCGCTGCTCATGGGGGAACCACCTGCTAGAATTTGGCTGATGGCCTCTAGGAGTTCGTTGCGGCGTGTGCCTTTTAAAAGATAGCCGGTGGCTCCGGCGGCAAGTGCTGCGAAGATGTGGTCAGCGTCTTCGTAGACGGTGAGCATCAGAAATTGCGTCTTGGGCATTTCAGGCTTAAGGCGTCGGACGGCTTCCACGCCGTTGATTTCCGGGAGGTTAATGTCGACGAGCACGACGTCGGGGGCTTCGGCGGGAAGGCCTTTGATCGCGGGATCGCAGCGATCGTACTGGCTGATGAGTTCAAGGTTGGGCGTGCTTGTAACGATTTCCGTCAGGATCCGGCGTGTGGCGTCGTCGTCTTCGATGATTGAAATACGGATCTTCATTTGATGGAGCAGATTGTTGTCGGCGCAGGGTGTGCGGAGAATTTTTTCACGGGTTTGAGGCGGGGAGTGCGAGCGTGAAGGTTAAAGTGGTTCCGGCATCGTTTTGGGCGGAGATGACGCATTCGCCGCTCATTTCGGTCATGCGGGCGCGCATGTTTTTGAGGCCGTTGCCGCCCGAGGAACGGAAGGGATTTTTCGAAAGATGGAGATCAGGCGTTTTTGGCGCAGCCAGGCCGCAGCCGTTGTCGGTGATTGATATTTGGAGCGATGTCGTGGTTACGGTGATGGTGAGGACAACTTCGGTGGCGTGGGCGTGTTTGACCACGTTGTTAAGGGCTTCTTTACAGCAGAGGAAAAGGTTGTGGCGAACTTGGCTGGTGAGCGGGATGGCGGGCAGTTCTTTGGGTAGATTAAGGCGGCAGCGGATATTGGCGGTCGCGAGGAAGCTCTGGGCAAAGTTGCCGACGTAGGTGACGAGATTTTCCATGTCGTCCCATTTCGGGTTCACGGCCCAGACGATTTCATCCATGGAGCGGGTGATGACGCGGGCGGTGTCGTAAATTTCCTCAAAGGTGGTGGCTTGGGCGGGGTTTTTGTGTTGTGCGGCTTGGGTGAGGAGACTGATTCGGGTTAGGCTTGCGCCGAGGTCGTCGTGGATATTTTGGGCGATACGGGTTCGTTCGCGTTCGATGGCTTTTTCGCGTTCGAGACGTTCGAGACGGTGACGGAGGCGGCGGTGAGACCAGAGACGTGCAAGGACTGCCACGACGAGGATCAGGGCGAGGAGATAGAGGAGTTGGGCCCACGGGCTTTGCCACCACGGAGGGGTGACGGTGAGCCGTACGAGTGCGCTTTCGCCGCTCCATTCGCCATTGCCGTTGCTGGCCATGACACGGAAAATATATTTGCCGGGCGGGAGTTTCGGGTAGGCGGCAACGCGGCCGGTGCGCTGGATCACCCAGTCGTTGTCGAACCCGTCCAGGCGGTATCGCACAAGAATTCGTTCCGGTGCCGCGAGGCTCAAGGCGGAGAAGCAAATTTCGATTTTACGCACGGTGGAGCGAACGTTCATCTCGTCGGCGACGGGCTGGGCTTGTCCGTCGTACTTTACCGAGGAGATGGAAACAGGGACCGAGTCTTCATCGTTAGAGATAAGAGCTGGGTTGATACGGAGCATTCCCCGGCGGGTGGCGAACCAGAGGATACCGTTACGGCTCTTCCACGCTGAGGGTTGAAAGAGGCCCAGGCAGGACAAGTCGGGCACGCCGTCGTCTTTGCCAAGCATGACAGCGTGGATGTGCTTGGTTTTGTTTTTGAGGAATTCGCCCAACAGGGGCCGGCTGATGCGGAATATGCCGTTGCGCGAGCCGATCCAATAGTGATCGAAGTCGTCGGGGAGAATTTGCGAAATGTTGTCGCTGGGCAGGCCTTGTTCGGAGCCGGCGATGCGCAGGTGCGCCAGATTGCCGGCGGGGGCGATGAGCAGGCCTTTGCGGGTAGAACCAATCAAAAGGGTTCCATCAGCTTCGAAGTGGAGTGCCTGAAGGGATCCAAAATTTTCGTCGCCGTCCAGGGGGACGCGTTCGAGGCGGTCGCCTTTGTTGCGGAAGAGGCGGCCGTCCGCCGCGCCAATCCAGATCGTGCCGGAGGCGTCTTCGGCAATGGCTCTTACCTCGCGTCCCTCGAAGCCCTCCGCTGGGCCGAAGGTCGTAATTTTGTTGTCGCGCCAGCGGGCTACGTGGTCGGGGTCGAGCGAGAGCCAGTAGTCGCCGTTGTGAGCGATAAGGGTTGATCGTACGATTTTGAATGTATCGAGAGATCGGATACGTTGAAGTTGTTCGGGTTCGTTTGCCGCGGTGCGAAACACGCCGATGCCGCTCGTGATCCAGACGCCGCCGTCGGTGGCGTGGTTAACTGACATCGCGCTGAAGGGGCGCCAGGCTGCCCGGCGCGAGATGGGATCGACTTCGTCGTTGATGATGCGGGCGATGCCGCCGTCGCGGTTGGCGATCCAGATGACGCCGTTTGAATCTTCGGTTACAGTGTAGCTGAAGTTGTCCTTCAGGCCGCTGGTTTTATCAAAGAGACGATGGGCTTTGGGGCGGAGCCGATTTAGTCCACCGCCATTGGTTCCGACCCAGATGCCGCCATTGGAGTCCTCAAGGAGTGAATAGATATCGTCGTTTGAGGTAGGGATCTTTGTTATTTCCCTGCCGCTGATCCGGAAGAGGCCTTGCGAGCGGGTGCCGATCCAAAGTGAACCGTGTTGGTCTTCGATGGCGGTTTGGATAAAGTGCACGCCGAGGAGCTCGGGGAGTTTGACGATTTCTTCTAGTTTCTCGCCATTCCATTTGAGCAGGGCTGTTCGCGTGAAAACCCAGGGGCCGCTGGTTCGGCTGGAGGCGATTTTAATCTCGGGTTCACCGTGGTCGATCGGGAGAGGGATCCAGCGGGTGCCGTCGAAGCGTGCGATATAGGTGTCGATGGAAACCCAGAGCTGCTTTGCTCCGTCGGTGGCGAACAGAGGGGTTCTTTTTCCGGTCAGACCTTGGGGTGGATTAAAAAGTTCGGTATCTGGTCCGTGCCGGCGCAGGAGCGTACCATCGTCGCAGGCCAGCCAGGTCGAACCGTCTTCCTGCACAAAGAGGATTCTGATATTTTTACCGGTTAACTTTGGTTCTGAAATAAATTGGAAGATTCCGTCAGAACGTGCGTAGTAGCCGTCGGTTTTACCGCGTAGGTTGCCCTCGACATTAAAATCGAGGCTCCCGGTAGCTATGATCCCCGTTGCTTCGCCTTGGACGCTGGTGCGCCGGTACACCATGGATCGCGGAGCGACGTCGGGCGGGGTTCTGATGGGATCGAAGGTGGTGCCGTCGAAACGCGTCAAGCCGCCGGTGGCGGCCACCCAGAGGTAGCCGTTTTCATCCTGCATGATGCTGCCGATTTCGTCGGAGGGCAGGCCGTCATTGGCGTGCCATTCGCGCAGGGTGTATTCGGCGGGAGGCGTGTACTCGGCCGCTAGGCTGAAAACGGTCAGCCAGAGCCAAAAGATAAAGAGGGATAAGATCCGGAGGAAGTGGGGCACGGAGAATGGGGGGTGATTTATAATTCGGGAGGGTGCGATGACAACGCCCAACGTAAGTACTTCGACGTTCTCTATTAGAATTTGTTTTGGCGTCGCGCAGTCTGCAAAGCGCATGACGTTGTCATCAATATTGACGACATGACGCGGGCGACCCTTCGGGGTAGAATGAATGTTCCCCAGCGTGCCTATCCTCTGTGATGGGCGTCCAATAATCCCAGCATCACCCGCGTTTTGATCGGTTGTAACCCAGCCGCGCATTTCCTGAGCACATACCCCCCGACTATTATGATTACCCTCGTTAAAAAGCTGAGCCCTTTTGTCTTGGCCTTCTGTTTACTAATTTCCGCGCGGGCGGCTACGACACTTGTAAATGACACGTTTAGCGATGGGAATAGTCAGAATCAGGACCTAGCGACTAACTCGCTCGCGCTGTATGAGGGCCGAGGTAACGCCCGTACGGATGCTGCAGGCTCCGTCTCTTTCGCTATTGCGTCGGCTAGTTCAGAAGGTTTCTGGGCGTTCTTCACGAATTCAGGAGCGCCAGTCGCACTCGGCGTTGGTGATCAATTGACTGTGAGCGTCACATTTTCGATGACGGGTTTTTCTGCCGGTGGGCAAGATCTGCGCTTTGGCGTACTCAACTCCAATGCGACCAGGACCACGGCAAATCTGACCGGGGGTATGAACAACGCTACATTTGCCGATGATCTTGGTTATGGAGTGGCGTTTTTTGCAAGTGGTGCGGGCAGCCCGTTTACTCTTCATAAGCGAAACGCCGTTGGTGCTACGACCAACCCCAATAACCCTTTCAACTCGATGGCGGCGACCGACTGGGTCGGTCTCACAGGCACCGGAGCCAGCGCACGGAATACCCTCGTTAATAGCACACCCTACACGCTCAACTACACCATCAACCGGCTAGACGCCACCAATACGGTTGTTACGACATCGGTGTCTGGTGGGACGTTGCCGAGTGACTTCAACTTTACCGCGACGGATGCGAGTACGACAGTGACCTCATTTGATTGGTTCGGCTTTCGGATTGGCGGCTCGGCCACAATGACCGGTCTCTCGTTTTCCAATCTCAAAGTCGTCTTTACACCTGCACTGCCTGTGATTGCAGCTCAGCCGACTTTTGCGGGTGGCGCTACGTCGCAGACGACTGGGGTGGGTGGGCAAGCGGTCATCTCGGTCACCGCGACAGGCTCGGCGCTTACTTATCAATGGAAGAAGGGTGGCACCGATGTTTCGGGCGCCACGGCCTCGACTTTGACTCTCACTAATCTTCAATTGACAGATACTGGTAGCTATACAGTCGCTGTCACCAACGGTGGTGGCACGGTGACTAGCAGCGCTGTTAGTCTGACGGTTACATCTGGTTCGGTGAACCCGGCTCCGGTCATCAATACTCACCCGACCAGTCAGTCGGTTAATAATGGTGCTAATGTCACTTTCTCGGTGGCCGCGACAGTAGTTGCCCCCGTCTATCAGTGGCTGAAAAATGGTGCTATAATCACTGGTGCAACTTCATCGTCGTTCGCGCTCTCAAATGTTCAGGCTAGCGATGCGGCGGGGTACACGGTTTCGATCACAAATGACGGTGGCAGCGTCACCAGTAACGTGGCCACGCTCACCGTGCTTAGCCCGACCTTGACCGTCTCCTCGACGGGACCAGCTAATAATGCGACGACGATTCTGCCAGATTGCTCACTTTCGATTACCTTTGCCTCAGCGCCTTCGTTCGGTACTTCGGGTGCGCTTAAGATTTACGATGCTTCAACGGATACCGTGGTGGATACCATTGACTTCTCGACGGCAGCCACGGGTCCAGCCCCGTCATTCCTGGCGAGCACACCGTATCAGATTAAGACCATCGGTGGCGCGTCTGGATTTAAGTACTATCCCGTGGTTATTTCTGGAAACACGGCCACGATTTATCCACGCAATGGGTCGTTGACCTACAACAAGACCTATTACGTCCTGATCGATAGTGGATTCTTCAAGGACTCAACGGGTGTTTTTGGCGGCATTAGTTCCAATACCGTTTGGCGCTTTTCAACCAAGTCTGCCGGCCCGGTTGCGGGCACGACGGCGCTTACGGTGGCAGCGAATGGTTCGGGTGATTTCTATACGGTTCAAGCGGCGCTTGATTTCGTTCCGGCGGCCAACACTACGCCCACCACGATCACCGTTAAAAACGGCACCTACTTCGAAATCGTTTACTTCACCGCCAAGCATTTCCTTACGATTCGCGGCGAGAATCCGACTCTGACGAAGATAGTTTATCCCAACAACAATAGCTTGAATGCCGGTGGTTCGATCTATCAGCGCGGCACATTCTATGGAAATAACGTGCATGATACCGTTATCGCGAACCTGACGATCCAGAATTCCACGCCCCAAGGTGGGTCGCAGGCCGAGGCGCTTATCCTGACTGGCAGCAGTATCACCACAGGCCGAAACATCATCAATCGCCTAAAACTCTACAGTTATCAGGATACGATCCAGATCAATAAGCAGAACTACGTCAGCGACTGTTATATCGAAGG
>JAYTWC010000066.1:0-3217 GCA_043743635.1 Verrucomicrobiota bacterium
CCGAGAAAAACCTCAGGCGGCAGCTTCCAGGCTTCGAGCACCATCGCGGTCACTTCATGGCTGGTAATTTTAAATTCTGCCCGTTCCCACGCCGCGAGATCGCCCTCATACGGACTCATCGTACCGGGATGTTCTTTTTCGAGAATACGGCCGAGCACCAATTTGCCGATCTGCCGCAGCAACCCCACGGTGTAGGCTTCGTGTTCGTCCTCGCCGACGGTTCGGGCAATGATTTCCATCGCCAGCGCGGTCGCGACGGAGTTTTCAAAAATTTCCTTCGATGAAATATGATAGGCCGGCAAACCGTCCTTGAACGCGTCCTCGGTCATGGCGATGCCGACAATTTTATGCACCTCTCGAAAACCGACGCGCGCAATCGCTTCGTCGAGCGATTGCACTGAAAGGCTGCCACGGAAAAAGACGCTGTTGCTCAACCGCAACACGCGCGCCGAGAGTCCGGCATCGACGCTGATCAAGTCGACGACCTTGCCCGCGTCGGCATTTATGTCTTCGAGCAAAACGCAGATCTTGCCAAAAATCTGCGGCGAAGCCGGGAGTTTTTGAGCCAGCCGAAGGATGTGCTCCTTGAGAGGTGCTTGAGCCGTAATCATCGCGCTAAACTCTGTATCGGCGCATGCCCGAAAACCTGAACACCTAAGTCAACGTGTCCGTGTCAACCGGACGTCAAACCGTACCCGCCCCAATCGAGGCCACCGCCGAACGGTAACTCACTTCCGCTTCGGTCAGCCGGGCCGCCGTCACGTTCAAATCGCGCAACAAACCGGCCTTCAATCCGTAAATCCAGCCGTGAATCGCGAGCGCCTGCCCGCGTTCCCACGCATCGCGCACGATCGTCGTTTGCGTGACGTTGCGCACCTGCTCGATGACGTTCAACTCGCATAACCGATCACAACGCCCAGCCTCGTTTGGCACAACCTTCAGGCAGCCTTCGTGTTTCTCGCAGACATCCTGCACATGCCGCAGCCAGTTATCCGCCAGGCCGATTCGCTCGCAACGCAACGCCGAACGCACGCCGCTGCAATCGTAATGCCCACAAACAATAACGTGCTCCACCTTCAGCACATCGACCGCGAACTGCATCACGGAAAGACAGTTCAGATCGGTGTGATTGACGACGTTCGCGATGTTGCGATGCACGAACAACTCGCCAGGCAACAAATTAACAATTTCGTTCGCCGGCACGCGACTGTCTGAGCAACCAATCCACAGATACTTGGGCGATTGCTGACGCGAAAGTTTCTTAAAAAAATCAGGATCGTTGGCGCGGATGCTATCCGCCCATTCCTTGTTTCGCTCGAAAAGATGGTTCAACGGTCCACTCATGGCCCCCACGTTAACGCGAGCCACGCGCTTGTCCAGCAGCCCGGCCAATTAGCGCCAACCAGTCCACCGCCCCATCGGCTCAGCGCAGGAAACGCTTTGCCTCAAACGCCGCGACCAAAACCGCGACATCTCCGGCGCCAAAGAAGCGCTTCCTCCAGCGCGCCACCCACCGATAAGCCCCGTCGCGCCACGCCCCGGGCAACACCCGCAACCACGTAACCGTCCGCCAAATTCCGCCCGCTTCCTGCATCGCGGCAAGCAAAGCATCCGTCCGATACAACGGCGCCACTTCCAGACGCTGCGTCCAATCCGGCACGAAAATCGCGCTATCAAAATCCTCCGTCGGCAGCCCGCGTTCGTGCAAAAACTGTTGCGCAGCCTCGCCCTGCAACGGCGCAAAACGCAACCGTCCCCGCCGATCGCTCACGAGCAACAAACGCACGCAGCGCTCGCACAAACCGCATTCACCATCGAACATTAATACAGGGCCAGAAATATCCATGTGCCCAGCCTAGGCCGCTTCCGGCGTTTTTGCACCTCGCACAATTGCAGAAGCCGGTTTCCCGCATGGAAAACCGGCTTCTGTTGATAATAGATGGTTATTCTTTTCGTTTAACTGACGGCAATTTTCCGTGGCTTGCGGGCCTCGGTTTTCGGCAGCGCCACGCGCAACACACCGTCACGCAGCTCGGCATGGATCTTGTCGCCATCGACCGCATTGTCGTGTTGCAGCACCAGCTCGTAGGCCAAATCGGACGACTCGCGATAGAGCGAAGTCCAACCAACCGGACGCTTCCAACCGCGTTCACCGCGAATAGTGAGCGTGTCATCCTCGGCGGTGATCGAAAGTCCTTCCTTCGCGACGCCGGGCATTTGCACCGTCAGGGCAAACGCATCAGCCGCCTCTTTTACCTCGTAGCGAGGCTTGATGGCGGGCGCCGCCGGTTTGGCTTCGTCTGCGCACGCGACCGTGCGATTGAGTTTCGGAATGATTGATTCAAGTAATGACATAATATTGTGCTCCTTTTTAATTGTTCGGTTTATTCTTTGGATCAGTTTAATTGATGCTCACGCTGATCTTGCGCGGCTTGGCTTCCTCGCGTTTGGGCAACGTCACGGTCAGCACGCCGTTTTCATAGGCCGCAGCGACTTTGTCGGGCTGCACCGCGCCCGGAATCGTGACCGAGCGGCTAAACGAGAATGATTGCTCGTTTTCGCCGTCCTTGGTTTTTCGAGCTGCCGTAATGGTTAAGTAATCCTCCACCATTTCGACGTTGATATCGGCGCGCTCGACGCCCGGCAGTTCGGCGCGCACGTAGGTGTTGTCCTTGTCTTCGTAGAGATCGACAGGGAAGCGATCAGGCGCAGCCGATGCGCCGACAAAATCACCCAACGCGCTCTCGAAAAGACGATCAATTTCGCCCTCCAAGCCCGACCACGGATTCCGAAAAGTGGAGCCGTAAGCAGGGACGAGCGAGCGAGTGGTAGGATAAGTGTAACGAACGAGTCTCATAGTAATGTCTCCTGGTTTTTGTGGTTTGTTTTATGAACAACCCGCCTCTAGCTCACGCAATGCCGACCACGGCCATGGCGTAAGTATCCAGTTTCCCATGACTTACTTCCGCCGGACGCGCTGTACTGTGAAATTTTGTCCTGAGGTGTGACGTCTCAGACGAGAAATTCCGACTCACTTCCGCAAGTGCCTAGTTGCACCCACCGCCGCCCTAGCCTACCCGTTGTAACCTTTCATGAGCTACGACTTTGACACCGTCCTCCCGCGCCTCGGCACCGACTCGCAAAAATGGCAGAAATACGAGGGCCGCGACATCCTCCCGCTCTGGGTGGCCGACATGGATTTCCGCTCGCCGCCCGC
>JAYTWC010000067.1:0-6136 GCA_043743635.1 Verrucomicrobiota bacterium
TGCACCGACCGAAAGGTACGACGCGAGCGCACCCTGACGACGCAGGAACAGCGCGATGATCGCGGCCGAAGCGAGCGGCAACAGAAGAACGAGAAGAGCGAGTTGAGTGGGCGCCATGGCTTCAGTTTTTCAGCGCGTTGAGTTCTTCGACCTGCACGGTTCCGCGTTTACGGAAGAGGGCGACAATGATCGCGAGGCCAACCGCGACTTCGGCGGCGGCCACGGTGAGGATAAAAAAGACGAACACATTGCCATCGAGCGTGCCGTTAAAGCGGGAGAACGCAACGAGCGCGATCGTCGAGGCGACGAGCATCAGCTCAAGGCACATGTAGATCACGAGGGTGTTCTTGCGCACAAGCACACCAAGGAAGCCGACAGCAAAAAGCAGCGCACTAAGAATGAGATATTCGTTGAGACCGATGGTCATTTTACGTCCTCCTGGCCTTCAATTTTTTTGCTCAATACAATCACGCCGAGCATGGCGATGAGCAGCAGGAAACCGACGACCTGCACGGGCAGTAGATAAGTGGTGAAGAGCATCGCGCCGTAATCCTTGAGCCCGGCGTGGAAAACTTCAGCCGCCGGCGCGTTGGAGAACTGGCCACGCGTCACAAAACTGCAAAGTCCGAGACCAAGCAAGGCCGCGCCAATCGTACCAGCCACAACCGAAACTATTTTATAGGGCTTTTTCGGTTCGGTTTGCGGCTTGAGCAGCATCACAATGAAAAGGAAAAGCGCGACGACCGCACCGGCGTAAACGAGGATCAGCAAAACTGAGAGCAGCAGCGCATCGAGCAGCGCGAAGATACCCGCCACGCCGAGCAAACTGAGCAGCAGGCAGACAGCGGCGTTTACGGTGTTTTTGTGCAACACTACCGCGAGTGCGGAGCCGACCGTCAGTGCGGAGAATAGATAAAAAAGCGTATGTTCCATGGCGGGATTAGTGCGCGTTGCCGTGCTCCTCGGCGGCTTTTTTCTTGTCCCATTTATGATGGTTGTCGGGGAGCGTACCACCGAGTTCGTAGAGACGCGCCTTGTTGTTGACCATCTCTTCGCGGGTCAGACCGGTCATCGAATAATTGCTCTGCAACCAGATCGCCTCCTCAGGGCAAACTTCCTGGCACATGCCGCAATAAATACAGCGCAGCATGTCGATATCGAATTCTTTGGGCGCCTTCTCGACATGGGCGTTGGGTGAGTCGGAGGTGATTTCACCGGGCTGGATGCGAATGGCTTTGGGCGGACAAACGAATTCGCACAGCTGGCAGGAAACGCATTTTTCACGACCGTTTGGATCTTTGACTAGGGTAGGTACGCCACGGTAACCGGTCGGAATCTCTGGACGCTGCTCAGGATATTCGAGCGTGACCGCCGGTGCCACGAGATGCTTCATGGTCGTCTTTAGCCCCTGCATGATTTGCGGGAGATAAGTGCGCTCGGCGAGGGTGAGCGGCTTTCGTTCGAGTGGGATGACGGACATGGAAAAGGAGTCAGGATGCAGGAGTCAGGATACAGAATAGCTCGGAGCAGTGGCGATCCTTCGTCGGATCGTCTCCTGTACTCCTGGCTCCTGAATCCTGTATTCTTGGTTTCATTTCTGGATAAACGCGATGGCGATGGCGTACACGAGCAGGTTCGCAATAGAGAGTGGCAGCAAAATGCGCCAGCCGATCCGCATCACTTGGTCATAGCGGAAACGCGGAACAGTCCAGCGCACCATCATGAAAAAGAAAAGCATCGCGATGATCTTGCCGAGGAAGATGGCGATGGAGAACACGCCCACAAACAGCGGGTGAATCGTGAACGCCCAACCGGTGAGTTGGTGCAACAGGTCGACGACTGTCGCTAGCGGAACCCACGGCAACGGATTCCAACCGCCGCCAAAGAGCAGCATGAAAATGCCCGAGCCGACGATCATGTGCGAATACTCAGCCACGAAGAATAAGCCCCATTTGAAGGCACCGTATTCGGTGTGGAAACTGCCGACGAGATCCGCTTCGGACTCAATCGTGTCGAATGGCTGGCGATTCGTTTCGGCAAACAAGCAGACGAGGAAGATGAAGGCCGAGACCGGCATCAGGAAGCCGAACCAAGCGCCACCGATCAAGCCGGGCTGACTTTGAAATTCCACAACGCGAGCGAGACCGAGCGTACCAGACATGCCGGGAGCATTGACCCAGAGAAAAACCGGGAGGACCGAAATGGTCATAGAAAGCTCATATGAGATGAGCTGGGCTGAAGCGCGCACGCTGCCCAGGAAGGGATATTTCGAATTCGACGCCCATCCGGCAAGAATCAGCGAATAAACGCTGAGCGAGGAAATCGCGAACACCGCAAGCAAGCCGACGTCGAGATTGGCGAGGATGAGGGGAATAGCTTTGCCTGCTTCATCGAAATACATGCCGAACGGCACAACAGAGACAGTCGTGAGCGCAGGAATCATCGCGAGCAGCGGCGCAGCGATGAAATAGAACTTGTTCACGTGGCCAGGCGTCGAGTCTTCCTTGAAAAGCATCTTACCGCCATCGGCCATAACGTGAAACACGCCGAGACGCTGGAGAAATTTACCAACGAAAGGAATCCATGCAATCCATGGTACTACGGCACGGTTTGGGCCCGGACGATCCTGCACCCACGCGGCGACTTTGCGCTCAGCCATCGAGCAGACGCCTGCGATCGGGAAGATCACAAGGATCGCCGCGAGGCCCTTGATCGCGGCCTGAACCCAAACAGGGAATTGAAAGAAGAAGTCGAACATGGCGCGCGTCAGGATTTGGCCGCGGGTTTAAAGTGAAGCGTTTCGCCTTCTGGGAACGAGAGACTGGCGAAGTCGGCGCTGTTGAGCACAACCCCAGCCTCGGGCAGCGTCGCGAACGAGAGGCCGGCGAGGACTTTGGTCTCAGCCGCAATGGCCGACCAGAGAGAAGCAATATCGGACGAGAGCGTGCTGCCACCAACGGCCGCGAGGAGCTTGGTCAGAACAACCAAGTCGTTGATTGTGCCCGCGACACCGGGAACGGCGGCTTGGAATTTCTGGAGCCGGAACTGCTGGTTAATGAACGTACCGTTTTTCTCGAAGACGGTGTGCGTCGGGAGAACGACCTGCGCGGCCGCCGACGTCGCGTTGGCCTGCGTACCAACGTAAACGATTTTGACCTTGGCGAGTTGTTCGGCAGTGAGGCCAGCGGCAACGAGGTCTTCGTTGATCGCGAGCACGGTCTTCACTTTGCCTGCGTCGATCGCAGCGCCCAGCTCGGTGAGTTGGACCGAGGGCAATTTATTGATCAGGCCGGTCACCAGCGCACCCCGGGTGTTCGGGTTGCCGTCGGCGGAGATGAGGAGCTTGTCGCCCTCGCCTACTCGAGCGACGATCTGCGCAGAAGTCTTCAGCGCGTCGGCGAGTTTCTTCGTGAGGAATTGTTCTTCGACCGAGCTGCGGCCGGAGCCGACGATGGCGACGTTACCGGCTTTGAGTAGTTCGGCGGCGGCGGAAATCGCAGCGTCGAGGTCGACGGGCTGGCCGTTTACGGTGGTCGCGGTCAGACGACTGTCGTCACGCACTTGTTTGTAGAGCACGCGGCCACTGTCGGGCATCCACGTGTCGTTCACCTCATCGTTGCGACGGGGCGTGATGCGGTAGATCTGGCCTTCGCGCGACCAGACGACGGTGTTGGCTCCAACGGATGATTCGGTATCGATGCTGTTCGTCTGCTTGAGGAACCAGACGCGCATCTTGAAACGAAAATCCGTGCTCGTGAGCGCGCCGACCGGGCAGATATCGACGGTGTTGAGCGAGTAATTGTTTTCGAGCTGCTTGCCGGGATAACAACTGAGCGTCGAGTAACTACCACGATCAGTAAAACCGAGCACATCGTCTTTGGCGACGTCCTTCGAAAAGCGGATACAACGCGAACAAAGCACGCAGCGCTCGTCGTCGAGCGTGACGCGCGGCCCGAGCTGTGTGCGCTTCGGCTTTACGTTTTTCTGCTCGATGAAACGCGAGTAGCCACGTCCATAACCGGTCGCCTGCTCCTGAAGTTTGCATTCGCCGGCCTGATCACAGATCGGGCAGTCGAGCGGATGGTTGATGAGGAGAAATTCCATCACGCCCTCGCGGCAGTCTTTGATCTGCGGCGTGTTGGTGCGAATGTGAAGGCCCGGCATGGCGTTGGTCGCACAACCGATCTGCGGGCGCGGCATCCAGTTGATCTTTTGCTTGCCGTTGGCGGGATCGATGACGGGCTGCTTGGTCGCAGGATCGACAGCGGGCAGCCCCATTTCGACCAGACACATACGGCAGTTGCCGACGATGGCGAGCTTAGGGTGGTAGCAATAGTGCGGCACATCCACGCCGACCAGACGGGCAGCTTCGATCACGTTCGTACCCTTGGGCACGGCGATCTCCTTGCCGTCGATATTGACGGTGACGAGGTCGGGTTTGGTCGTTGGTTGTGACATTGCTAAAGGAATTCAGACTAGTTCGAGCGCGCCATCGAGTTTGGCGGTGGCTTTTGTTTCCGGATAGGCTTTGAATTCGTCGCCGAACTTAGCGACGAAGCTCATGGTTGGCCAGGAGCAGGCTTCGCCCATGGCGCAAATCGTGCGGCCGGCGATCTGGTTGGCCACACTGTTGAGCAACGCGCCGTCTTCGGCGCGGGCATCACCGTGAACCATGCGCGCGGTGATTTTCTTCATCCAGAGCGAGCCTTCGCGGCACGGCGTGCATTGGCCGCAGCTTTCGTGGGCATAGAAGGCATTCAGGTTGGCGAGCGCGTCCACCATATTGACGGAATCGTCCATCACAATGACGCCACCCGAACCACCCATGGTGCCACAAGCCGCGAGCGTGTCGAAGTCCATCGGGATGTCTTCGACCGTCAGCGTGCGCGTGGAGCCGTCTTTATTTTTCAACGTGAACGTTTCGCCGAAGCGCAGGACCTTCGCCGAGGAGCCGCCGGGGATCACACCCTTAAATTTGCGACCGGGCAACGGACCGCCGCAAACCTCGTTGAGCAACTGGCCCATCGTGATCTTACCGACTTCGTATTCGTAATAACCGGGACGCTGTACGTGGCCCGAGACGCAGAGGATACGTGTGCCGGTGTTGTTCGGTGTACCAATTTTTGAATACGCCTCACCGCCCATCTCGGAGATGTGCTTCACGTGACAGAGCGTCTCGACGTTGTTCACGATCGTCGGACACTGATAGAGACCGAGGACTGCGGGGAAATAGGGCGGCTTGATGCGCGGGTACGGACGCTTGCCTTCGATCGATTCGATCAGGCCGGTTTCCTCGCCGCAAATGTAAGCGCCGGCGCCACGATGCACGTAGATTTCGCAACCGTAGCCCGTGCCGAGAATATTGGGACCGACAAAATTCGCCGCGCGCGCTTCGGCAATGGCTTTTTCCAGGATGCGCGCGCCTTCGGGAAATTCGCCGCGAATGTAAATGTAGGCCTGCTTCACGTTGTTCGCGAAACAGGTGATCATGATTCCCTCAATCAACTGGTGAGGGTCCTGATGAATAATGTAACGGTCCTTGAACGTGCCAGGCTCGGACTCGTCGGCATTGACCACGAGGTAGATCGGCTTGCCGCTCTTGCGATCAAGCAGCGACCACTTCACGCCGCAGGGAAAGCCGGCGCCGCCGCGTCCGCGCAGGCCGGATTTTTTGACGTCGTCGATGATTTCCTCGGGCTTGCGCGCGACTGATTTCTTCAACACGTCGTAGCCGCCATTACGCACGTAGCAAGCAAGGTCATTGGTATAACCAGGCTCGTCGATGTGCTTGAAGATCAGGCGACGTTGTTCAGGTGCGGGCATCGGTAGCGAAGTGGTAAGGTGTAAGTGATAAGTTGTAAGCCGGTCAGCGGGCGGCTTCGGATTTTATCTTGGCGGCGAGAGTGCGGGCTTTGGCGGTATCAACTTTCTCGTGCAATTGCTCGTCGATCATCACGACCGGCGCGGTGCCGCAGCTGGCGAGACATTCGACGAACTCGATGGTGACTTCGCCGTCGGCAGAGACTTCGTTGAGTTCGCAGCCGAACTCTTTTTTAAACTCGTCGCACACTTTGTAGCCGCCCATGAGCGCGCAAGAGAGCGTGCGACAAACTTTGACGTGGCGGCGTCCGATGGG
>JAYTWC010000068.1:0-14782 GCA_043743635.1 Verrucomicrobiota bacterium
TGGAAAAGATTCATCGTCTGCCCGAAAATTCCAAACACTCCAAAGGCAAACAAACATGAGCCCACCGGCAGGGAAAATATCCGCGGCCCGCGCCACACCCCGTAAAGAATGACCATGCTCAACCCAACCAATCCAAGTCCCCAAGCACTCAAGCGCAACGCCGACACCCGATAACGCCCGAAAAGCTGGTTCATGTTCTCCAGGCCGGACACGCACACCGTCGCGGTTTCAGCCGGCGGCTCACGACCCGGCGCATGATTTGAAACACTAAAGAAACAACAACGCCCCGGCACGGCCGTCGCCATCATCTGCAACGGTCCGCGCAACACCGCCAGCAACCCGCCCACGCTTTCATCATACGCCGGACGCGGGGTTGCCCGCCAAGCCTGCCAATCATTAAAAAACGACGCAAACGCGCTCGACTCAAAGCCATGACGCTCCAGCGCAACCTGCAAGGCAGGCCCGAACTTCTCCAAACCACCAAGCCGCTCCGGCACCGCCAGCCATTCGGCCTGCGTCGGTACGACATTGCCAATCGAGGCCACCGGCGTGCCTGGATATTCCCTCTCATGCCAGGCCGCAAAACGCGCCAACGATTCCCGCGCGCTCGCGATATCGCCGCCCCTGGTAATGAAAAGCGTGCGATCCTGACTGTCGCCAAAAAGTGCCCGCACCTCGGAAGCCTCGGCTTGTAATCCAGGCGTCGGAATCTCCAGTTCGCGAATATCATCGCGCCAGCGCAGCAGCCACGGCCCGCCCAAGGCCACCAACGCGCCTACCAGCAGCAACCCCTGCGCCATCCGCCGAACCAGTGGACTTTCACCAGAAAAACGAGCCCGGGCAAACCTCCGCGTTTGCATGTACGGCGTGTCCACTTGGGCAAACCAAAGCAACGCCGTCACCAGCGCACTCAGCAATCCTGCACTCACAAACACGCCCAGCTGCCGAATCAATGGCAACTCCGAGAACAACAACAGGGTAAAGCCCAGGACCGTGGTAAGTGCACTGGAGAGCAGTGGTTTGATCAACCTACCCACCTTCAAGCGATACGGTTCGTCCGGAGTCGCCGGCGGCTGCAGATACAGATAGAATCCATAATCAATCGCCACGCCACCCAGCAGCGAACCTACAACAAAGACAAGAACATGCACGCGGTCAAAAACCAGCGTCGTCGCCACCCACGCCCCAAGCAAGGCACCCAGCATGACCGGAACCAAATGCAAGGCCTTAAACACGCGGCGCAGGCAAATCGCCGCAATTCCCATCACCACAGCCAAAGAAAATAAATTAAGTCCTGAAAGCTCGTTCTCAATCCGCGCCCGGCTGGCACTCGCAATTCGGCCAATCGAAACCCAGCGCAATTTCGCATCCGAAGCGACTGCAAGCGCCGCCGCCTGCGCCTGCCGCACCGCTTCAAAAACTGGCTCCTGCCCTTCTGTTTTCCATGGCGAACCACGAGTCCGCGCCCAAATCAAAACCGGTCCATCGCCGCCACCGGAAACCGGATTATCCACGCCCTGCACCGTATCCACCAACCGAGGCAGCAACAAAAACGGATCGGCCGGCAAAATCTCCTGAAACGCCAGCGCCTCAGGAGTCGCCAGAAAACTTTGCAGATTAACCGCCACGCGTTCAGCCAGCCAGTCGGCCCACGGCTCACGACGTTCACCCTTATCATACTCCTTGCGGTTGGTTTCCAACCATCCAGGCAACAACAAATCAAAACGTTGCTTGAACACCTGGCGCCCCAGCGCATCACGTGCCGTCTTATCGCTGAGCGAAACGACTTCTTCAAAAGCCGGCGACGCACTCAAAGTCCGGACAAACACCCCCACCGCCGCTTCACGTCGAGCGGCGTCACCTGACACGTCCAATGCAAACAATGCAACTCGCGACTGTTCTTTGGTCGCAAGTTCGCGAGTCAGCGCGAGCTCAGGCGAACGCTCATCGGTCGGAATCAGATCGAGAATGTTCGTCGAAATCTTACGCTCGTAATCCAACTGCGCCAACCATCCGAGACCTGCCAATGCAGCCACCGCGAGCACCAGCCTAATAAACCATTTTGTACGATAGAAAGACATGGGGGCTCAACGAAAGAAACGTTTCTGCTCTTCCGCGCTAAACACGACATCCGCCTTTGAATCATCGATGATGATCTCCACCCGCTGTGAATTGGATCGGCGAAATTCGAGTTGTTTGATCTTCGCATCCTCACCCCAAACAGTGATGCGCCCGATGGTCTTGACCAGCGCCTCGTCGCGCGGCTCGAAATCCAAACGCCACCCATTCCCCGCACGGACTGCGTGCAGCTCAAAAATTCGTGCCAGTTCTTTTTGATCAAAACGCATGACCGGCAAAAGTGCGGCATTGATGTTTCCCGCACGCGGATCAGGCGGCACCTCGCGACTGTGGCCTCGATCATCCCGCAATAAAAGCCCGCGCTCATCCATAATCATCGTGCGGTTCTCCGGCTCCGTGTACCGCAGACTCATGCCGCGGCCCGTTTCCAACCGCATCTCGCCTTTCAACACCACCGGAATTTTTTTGAAAGGGAACCAGCGATTCTCGGTAAAATGCGAACATACCGTTTTCTGCGCCGCGAGACTTTCGAACAACGCCTGCCACTCAGGCCCGGCGCTGCTCAGCTCCACCACGGGACCGGGCACGGAAAGCGGAGACGGCTCATCCGCCGTCAGGGCGATGCCAGGCGCGAGCACGAAAAGGAGGAGAAAAAAATAACGTCGGATCATTTGTTTAAAGAGATTGACCGCCGTAAACGCCAAACACCGAACCAGCGCCAAAGCACTAGCTCCGTGATGAGCCGCGTGTGCAGCCAGACCATGCGCACATTGTCGCGAACGTAATGGAAATGCGAGACGCCACCTTCGGCCCGCGACAAATACCGGCACGAAGCCGGGATATTCAAGGTCGGCGTACCTGCCCAGAAAAGTCTCACCGCCACCTCTGGATCGAAATCATAACGCCGAGCACCCCACGTGCTGCGCAGCACCCGCAACAGGGGAACCAAGGGATAAACACGAAAACCGTAAAGCGGGTCGTCGATGCCCTGACCAAAAGTTTCCCAATGCACCAAATTCACACTGATCTGCCGACCCTTAAGCCGAACCAGCGGAGCTTCAGGTCCAAACACCGGACGCCCCAACACCAACGCGGCCTGCGTCGCGATCGAGGCTTGCATGAAATCACCGATGCGATCGGCCGGATGCTGACCGTCGGCATCCATCACCAACGCATGCGTGAAACCATCGCGTTGCGCCACCTCTGATCCAGCAAGGACTGCCGCACCTTTACCAGCGTTGCGCGGCAAAACCATCACGTAGAGTTTAGGTTCGCTCTTCGCCAGCTCGACCACCGCGCGTTCGCTGCCATCTGTACTCCCATCGACAACAACCCAAACCGGTTGCCAGTAGCCAAGCGCTTCTTTCACCGTCGAAAGCAGACGCGCCCCAGTATTGAAGCTCGGGATGAGTAAAAGATGTGTCGTGGACGGCGTCATGCGATTGCAGAACCCAGCACCTCCAAAAGATGTGTATTCACCTCTTCAGCCAACTGCATCGGCGTTCGCGCCGCATCGTATTCCCAACGGCGGCCCAGCGTAAAATCCACGCATGAGGGCTGAATCGTAGGCGCACGCCACCAGGCACGACCACGCCTCACCAGCTCCGGCGTAGAGCGGATTTCAATAAGTTGCACCGGTGCTTGGGCCCGGGCAGCGATCAATGCGAAACCAGGCTTAACCGTCCCGAGCACAAGTCCCGGTGCCGTGCGTGTGCCTTCAGGGAAAACAAGCAGCGAGCGCCCGAGCGCGATTTTTTCTGCAATCTGCCGAACCAGATCGACACCTGTTTCTCCTGCCAGATATCCCGCCATGACCGCCGGTGGACCAATCGCGGGATTTCGCATCAAAGCTGGTTTGAAAATGCAAATGGTATCCGGCAGGCGCGCCAACAAAAGAGGCGCATCAATCAACGTCGGATGATTCGCAATGTAAACTGTACCGCTTGTCAATGGTTCGGTAAATCCGTGCCAGCGCACCCGAACAACTCCACTGGTATTAAACCACCAAACCCAAAGTTTAAAAAGCCACCGAATGACCCCTCGGGTGGGCCCGCCGAAAACCTCGCGGCGCGGCAGCATGAGCAACGGCAGCGAAAGCAAATTCAAACAAATACCACCCGCAAAAAAAAACCCCCACGACATCAGGTAGGTTAGGACGTAATATGATTTCTTCAGCGCCGCTATCATGACTTCGTTGCCACAACCGGCTGGACGGCGGGATTGAGCGGGGTGAAATTGAACCACTGATACGGCTGCTTGCGCAGCAACTCCTCCAGTTGACGCAGAAATGTTTGAAAGTGCTCCTTGGCCCGCGTCATCAATGCCGCACGAGATTCACCGGGTTGCGGAGAAAACAGAGGCGAGGCAAAAAGCTCCGCGCCTTCCCCGGTCGGCATGCCCACCGAAAGAATCACCGAACGGCCGAAGATCATCGCGAGGTAATAAATCGTCACCGGAAACAACCGCTGCGCCCCAAGAAAATCAAACGACTCCGTGCGCGCACTGTAGCCCACACGATCACATTGCAGCGCAATCGCCGCCGGCCCGGCGGCCGCATCTTTCAACGCAAAAATAAGATCTTCAGCCTTGTTCACCCAAACAAATTGCAACCGGGAACCCAGACGCGCGGCAAGCTGATCCGTATCGTGGGAATTTTCCACGCGCTGTCGCACCAGATAAGTCGGATGCTTCATGTACCGGTTCAGCAAAAAACCCGTCAGATCCGAAGCGCCCACATGAAACGTGCCGATCAACAGCGGCACATCGCCCATCAGCCAGTCGGTGCAAATCGCCGAACCCGGTGCATAGGTACAAGGCGGAATCTTGCCATTAGCCGCGCGCAGCTTGCCCATCAAGGACTCCTCGAACGCAAAGAAATGCCGCCAGACATGAAGCAGCGACGACTTTCGATTGAGCACGAGTGCCAGATATTCCCGCGAATTCCGTCGCTCGTCCGGCATGCCCGCCATCGCGATAGCCGTGCCGATCCCACGCAAAGGCCTAAAGATAAACTCCGGCAGCACCCGGTCGGCCACACGCAAAAATTGATACCCCCAGCCGGGTCCCGGATTGCGGGGCGGGCGGGCGGATGGATTCGGATCTGGTGCCTCCGACTTCACGACCAGCTGAGCTGCAAACGCCAGCCCAAGGCGATCACTCCGTCAAAAGACCGCCGGTGATGCAGCACGTCAAACCACTCGGACTGCGCCATGCTGCCGGATTCGTCCGAAGGCACCAGCGCCAGCCGCCCGATCGGAGCGGGCCCTGGCTCCCGGGTCAACGAAAGCGCATATCCAAAGGTTCGGTCCTGTGCCGAGTAATGATTGACCAACCAACCACCACGTTCCTCTCCGCCACACAAAATCACGCGGGGTGCCGGAGCCAGCAGCGCCGTCAACATTGATTGCGCTGGCATCTGGCCGGTGCCCGAATGGGAAAATACTTCGCCGAGGCTGCGCTGCCGTCCAATCAATGCCTGTTGCGCGCCGCTCGGATGGATCGAGGTCTGGAAAAGCGTCGGACTCGCCGACGGAAAACTGTCGAGGTAAGCTTCCAACGACCGGCTTTCGGCAAACGTCGACGCATACACCAGCGTGTCTTCCGCCGCCGGAGCAACCTTGTTCAACGCCGAACCAACAACCATGCCCAATTGCGTCATGCGCCGCGTTGCACCCGGAGCAAACGCGCCCTTGAGTCGTTCACGCGTCTCAGCGAGCGCCTCGATGGCGGCGTCGTCCGTGCAAATATTCTGGATGAATCGTTCAAGCATGGCTGAGTAACAGCGCCGCGTGGGCACCGCCAAAGGCGTTACTGGCACAGATCACGCCATCAAATTTATCGTTGGCAAAAGACTCCAGCGCCACATCCGGTGTGAAGGTCGGCGCGCCGCTGCCAATCGTGCCGGGCGTGCGACCGTGGCGGATCGCCGCATGCGCGATCGCGAGCTCAACCAATCCGCAGCTGCCAAGCGTATGCCCGAGACTACCCTTCCAGCCGACCAGGGGCGAACCGGGAAACACCTTGCCAAAGGCATTTGATTCCATCCGCCCGGCATCGAGTGTGCCCGTGCCGTGACCTTTAAGCCAAACGCGCCGACCAGCCACTTGCGCAGCGACCGGAGCGAGACATGCCTCAAAGCCCGCGCCATCGGGCTGGTTCGCCGTGAAGTGATGCATCTCGTTATACATCGATTGCGCCGAGATATTGAAATCCTGCTTCGCCCGCGAGAGCACTGCATAACCAGCGCCATCACCCAAACCGATCGAACCCGTTGCGCGATTCATGTACGGCGCCGGAAAATCAGCATTGAGAATCTTCAACGCATGAAAGCCACCGCTCACAAACGGACTCAGAAAATCAAAGGAAAACACCAGCGCTTCATCCACCAAGCCGGCCTCCACCTGCCGCGAGGCTTGCAACAAACCTAGATGGGCCGACACACACGCGTGCGAGAAAATTGCCACGTTTTCCTGCCAGCCAAGTTCCTTCCGCAACCATTCAACACAGTTCACCAACGCCCCATATTTCATGTGCGCCTCGTCGCCGCTGCGCCGAAACGCATGCATGCTGCCAGCGCCAAAATTACTGCTCGTCACAAACACCGGTTTTCGCGCCGTGCCCCAACCCGCATCATTCACCGGCGCCAATAGCGTACGCACGTGTTCAAGCCACGAGGGCGGAGCCGTTTCATCGAGAGCGCGGCCCGCCAAAAGCGCAATCGGCACCAAGTCGCCACCTTCGCGCCCGAGAACGGGACGCAATTGCATCGCACGTTCCCCCCGCAACAATGCGGCCAGCGTTTCTCCGGATTGGCCGAAGGGCGTAATGCATTCACAAGCCTTCAGAAACACCGTTCCAGAAGCGTTAGATCCGCCAGCCATGCGAGATAATTTAAACGGGGTAAACGTGAAGGATCCGCGACGTTACGCTTTCGTCCGCGCTTTAATAAAAGTGGCGAGGCTGTTGACGCTCGCAAGAGCCTGGCGCGATTCTTCACTGCTGCCAATTTTGATCCCGAATTCCTTCTCAATCTTCACCACAAGTTCGAGTGCATCAATCGAATCCAACGCCAACCCAGAGCCAATCAGCGGAGCAGCTTCGTCGATATCGGACGCGGTGACTCCATCAAGGCGGAGGGTGTCGACAATGAGGTGTTTAAGGCGGGAGATCAGCGGATCGGTCATGCGAGAAATTTTGACGATAGTCAGACTAACGTTTTGACGGCGGCAAGCCCGGAGAAACAAAAAAGGCGTCCTTGGCAAAAAATGCTCGTGTCCGCGTCGTCGCCCCGATGAACAGTTTGCGTCCAAATCGCCGTCCGCCATCACAGCGCGACACCGAAGATCTTCACCATGCGCATCACCCTCGTCCACCCCGCAGGTTTCAATTTCGTGCCGGGGCAGCCTGACTTCACGGTGTTGGCGAATCGCATGGCACCCATCGGAATTTTGACGCTGGCCGCCTGGCTCGAAAAACACAGCCACCCCACCGCCGTCCACGATTGCCTCGGACCGGTCGCCCCCGTCGGACTCGAAGCCAACGTCGCCGCCATTCTCGCCACCCAGCCCGAACTCATCGGATTTTCCGCCACGTCCGCCGGCTTTATGGAAGCGGTCGACCTCGCGATCCTCATTAAACAAAAGCAGCCGCATATTATAACGGTGATCGGCGGCGCGCACAGCTCCTCGATCGGCGCCCCGCTGCTAAATCATTTCCCCGAAATCGATTTCCTCTGCGTGGGCGAAGGCGAAGGCACGCTCCTCGATCTCGCCGAAGGCCGCGCGCCCGCTGGTATTGCGAATCTTATTTATCGCGACAGCGCCGGCCTGCCCGTCACCAACCCGCGACGCAACCGTATCGTAGACTTGGATACATTACCTTTTCCCGCCTACGAAAAAATCGCCGGTTTCCCCGAAGGTTATCACCTCCCCCTTTTCTCGTACCGCAAACGCTGGGGTGCCACGATGATCACCTCGCGCGGCTGCCCGTACAGCTGCTCGTTCTGTGACCGCACGGTTTTCGAACATATCTACAAGTTCAACTCTGCCGCCTACATTCACGAGCAGATGAAAACGCTGCGCGACCGGTTCGGCGTGCATCACATCAATTTCTACGACGATCTTTTTACCGCACAAAAACACCGCGTTGACGAACTCTGCGATATGCTCCAACGCGAGCCGCTCGGCATGGAGTTCAACTGCGCCATCCGCACCGGCCACACCTCCGACGAAATGCTCCGCCAACTCAAACGCGCCGGCGCCCTCATGGTTTCCCTCGGCATCGAGTCCGCCGCGCCCGACATGATCAAGCGCCACAAAGCCGGCGTCACCCTCGACGCCGTCCGCGAAACCGTTGAAAAGATCCACGCCGCCGGGCTCCGCGCCAAGGGCCTGTTTATTTTCGGCCTTCCCGGCGAAACCGCCGAAACCATCAAAACCACCAGCGACTTTATCCTCTCGCTCGATCTTGACGATATGAACATGACCAAGTTCAGCCCGATGTACGGCGCGCCGATTTGGGATGAATGCATCAGCGGCCAGGAAGGCGATTTCAACGAGGACTGGCGCCTCATGAACTGCCTCAATTTCACCTTCAAACCCAACGGTTTTGCCAACCGCCCCGAGATGGACGCGCTCTACAACTGGCACGTCCGCCGTTACTATCACGGCAAAGCCTACGGCCAACGTTTCGCCCGCCGCCTCTGGGAACATCGTTGGAGCCTCTGGCACCTCGCCCGCCACAGTCTGCAAGTCGTCCAGGCCGGCCGCTACTTCAACGCCAGCCAGAAAAAACTCGCCAGCCTCGGTGGCGATTTCCCTGCGCATCCGCGCCAGCCGCGCAATCTTCCCCGCGCCTCCGAACCAAAACCCCACGGCAAGCCCGCACCGATCAAATCCGAAGCCCCAAACCCAGCCGCCACAGCCACAGCCTAGGCCCAACTCGCGAAATGAAAAAAATCCTCGTCGTCGAATACTCCCAAACCGGACAGCTCGCCTCAGTAATCGACGCGATTCTCGCGCCGCTTCAAGCCACGAACTCGGGCGTCGTCATCGTGCGCGAAAAACTTCAGCCCATCCCAGCTTATCCGTTTCCCTGGCCCTTCTGGCAATTTCTCGACACCTTTCCCGAATCCGTCGCCGGCGAATCCGTGCCCCTCGCCCCGCTCAGCGACGCAACCAACGCCGACGACTTCGACCTCGTGATTCTTGGCTACCCCATCTGGTTCCTCTCGCCGACGCCGGTACTCACCAGCTTTCTGCGCAGCGAAGCCGGCCGTCGCCTTGTCCGTGGCAAACCCGTCATTACCGTCACCGCTTGCCGCAACATGTGGATGATGGCGCAGGAGATGTTAAAAAAGGACCTCGCCGACGCCGGCGCGCTCCACTGCGATCACATTGCCCTCGTCGACCGCGGCAGCGCGCTCGCCACCTTTATCACCACGCCCCGTTGGTTGCTCACCGGCAACAAACGCGCCTTTTGGTTCTTCCCCGCGGCCGGGGTTGCCTCCGAGGATATTGCCGGTTGCCGACGTTTCGGCCTTGCCCTCCGCGCAGCCCTCAAAAACGACGAAGAAAAAAAGAACGCCCCGCTGCTCCAAGGCCTGCGCGCCTGCGTCGTCGACGAACGCCTTATCGCCAGCGAAAAAATCGCCCGCCGCAGCTTCTGCATCTGGTCCCGCCTGCTGCGCGCACTCGGCAAACCCGGCGCCCCGCTTCGCCGTGCGCTCCTCGCATTTTATCTGGTATTCCTCGTCACCCTTATCCTAACTGTCGTCCCGCTGTCCATGCTTCTGAAAGCTGCGCTGAGGCCGCTGGTTCGAAAAAAACTCGCTGCTGCACGCACCTATTTTGAGCAACCATCCGGCGCAGATTCGTCCCGTCTTGGCCTGTTCAATGAGTAACCTTGTCTACATTACCCGCACGTCATCCTTTCTGCCGCTCGAACCGGTGGACAACGACGCCATGGAAGCCGTGCTCGGCATGACGGGCGAAAAACCTTCGCGCACCAGGAAAATCACCCTGCGCAGCAACGGCATCAAGACCCGCCACTACGCCATAGATCCAAAAACCGGCGACGTTCGCTACACCAACGCCCAACTCGCCGCCGAAGCCGTTCGCAAACTCGCCGACGAAAATTTCCAGCTCAAAGACATCGCCTGCCTCGCCACCGGCACCTCCATCGCCGACCAACTCATGCCCAACCACGGTGTCATGGTCCACGGCGAACTCGGCGGCACTCCTTGCGAAGTCGTCTCCACCGCCGGCGTTTGTGCCGCTGGCGCCACGGCGCTCAAATACGCCTGGCTCGCCGTTCGCTCCGGCGAATTCCCCAACGCCGTAGCCAGCGGTTCCGAAACCGGCTCCATCGTCCTGCGCAACACCCGCTACGCCGCTGAAACCGAACAACAGGCCAACGATCTCGAAAGCCGCCCCGAACTCGCCTTCGAAAAAGACTTCCTCCGCTGGATGCTCTCCGACGCGGCTGGCGCGGTACTCATCCAAAATCGCCCTAATGCCACCGGCCCCAGCCTCCGCATCGACTGGATCGACATCACTTCCTACGCCAACGAAATGCCTGTGTGCATGTATGCCGGCGCCGAGAAAAACGCCGACGGCACCCTCACTGGCTGGGCGCGTTTCTCTCACGATGAAATTGGCCGACGCTCGATCATGGCGATCAAGCAGGACGTAAAACTTCTCAACGCCAACGTCATCGAGTACACCGTCATCAAACCGCTTTCCAAAATCATCGAGAAACGCAACCTGCACGCGGAACAGATTGACTGGTTCCTCCCGCACATGTCGTCCGAATATTTTCGCCAGCCCATGGCCGACGGACTCGAAAAAATCGGTCTCGGTATTCCACAAGAACGCTGGTACACGAACCTTTCCACCCACGGTAACACCGGTTCAGCCTCCTACTTCGTCATGCTCGACGACCTCTTCCGCAGCGGCCAATTAAAAACCGGCCAGCACATCCTCGGCTTCATCCCCGAGTCCGGCCGCTTCAGCAGCGCCTTCGTTCACCTGACCGTCGTCTGATCTGCCCAATGCGCCCCGACGAAGTACCGCAGGAAAGCGCGCCCCTTTTCGAAGGCCAACGCAAAGCCGTCTACGTCGTCGACCAGGACGGCCATTACCAGATCGTCCAGTCCGGCGGCGCCGAAGCCGAGGTCACCGTCACCGAAGACGCTGTCGCTTGGTTCGCTAAACTCGCCGAAGACGCCCATCAGCGCGCGCTCCGCGGCGAAGCCAGCCCGCTCGAATACCACATGTTCCGCCTGCGTCTCGACGAGCCCACGCTCGCCAGCGCCGCCGGCCTCTGGCGCTGGCGCGTCCGCCGTCATCTCACCGCAAAAGGCTTCGCCAAACTCACCCCCGCCCTGCTCGAACGCTACGCCGACGCTCTTGGCCTGACCACCGAACAGCTCAAAACGCTCTAATCGCACGACCATTTGGCTTCTGGCCTCTATCTACCGACTTTTGATGTCCGCTAATTCCGAACCGGCCAAAACCGTCTTTCAGCATCGCCAGTCCGCGCACTGCGAAAGCGGCGTCATCTCCTCGCTGCTGCACTACGAAGGCATTCCCCTTTCCGAAGCCATGGTGTTCGGACTGAGCTCCTCGCTTTCGTTTGCCTACATCCCTTTGGTTAAGATCAACGAAATGCCTCTTATCGGCTATCGAATGATTCCCCGCTGGATCCTCAACGGCATGAAGAAACAGCTGCGTCTTCCGCTGCGCTTCGAAAAGTTCAAGTCCTCCGCCGACGGCCGCAAACGCCTCGACGAACTTCTCGATCAAGGCCGACCCGTCGGCATGCAGTCCTCCGTGTTTTTTCTCCCGTATTTCCCGGAGAACATGCGCTTTCATTTCAACGCGCACAACCTCATCGCCTACGGCCGCGAAGGAAACGAATACCTCATCAGCGATCCCGTTTTCAACGCGCCCACCCGCTGCGCACTCGCCGACCTGCAACGAGCCCGTTTCGTCCGCGGCGCCCTCGCCCCCAAAGGCTTCATCTACTACATCGACGGCCCCGTTCCCAAGGTCGACATCGTGCCACTCCTACGCGGCGCCATTAAGAAAAACTGCTTCATGATGACCAGCGTGCCGGTGCCCTACGTCGGCTGTCCGGGCATCCGCCTGCTCGCCCGTCGCGTCCTCAAACTCCCCGCGCAAAAAGATCTGGAATACACCCGCCGCTTCATCGGCCACATCGTGCGCATGCAGGAAGAAATCGGCACCGGCGGCGCCGGCTTCCGTTTCCTCTACGCCGCGTTTTTGCAGGAATGCTCCGTGCTCCTCAACAACCCGCGCCTCCAGGAACTCTCGCTCGAACTGACTGCCATCGGCGACGAATGGCGTGACTTCGCCCTGCACGCCGCCCGCATGAACAAAGGCCGCGAAGACCTCAATTTACCGCTATTGCATGGTTTGCTCATGGACCTCGCCGATAAAGAAAGCGCGCTCTACAAAAGATTGCGCAAAGCCGTATAAGGCCAGCCGGTTTAGGGCGTTTCTTAGGAATAGAGATTAGCGCATGTAAATCTGCTCCATCTCCGCAAATATCGGCCAAACTCAATCACTCCGGCTGACGTATCCGCCAACTGGCGACAGCGAGACAAAATGCTGCAAACGCCAGCAGCAAACCAATCGGCACCAGCAAGCCGCTGACGTGCGCACTGCGTACGAAGACGGCGATAAAACCGTTCAAACCCCACGCCATCGGCGAAATCATGGTCACTGACTGCATCGCCGCAGGCATCACGAGCTTGGGCACCATAACGCCGCCCAGCGCGCCAAAAAGAATATTCGCCACGCCACCGACCGTCGTCGCCTGCTCCGTGGTTTTCGCGAGCGCCGCCACCGCCAGCGCAAACCCGATCGCAGCCAGGCTCACCGCACTCGCCATCGCCCAGAGCGCGAACCAGTCGATATCGACCTGCAACGCGTCTCCGCCCAGCCTCGGCACCACATAGCGTCCGACCACCAACATCAGCCCTGTCTGCACAAGATTCACGAAATAAAACGGCACCACCTTGCCGACCAGCAGCGTCGTCGTGTTCACCTGCAGGCTGCGCAACCGCGACAGCGTGCCCTGCTGTTTTTCCGCGATGAAAATCGTCGAAAGCGGAATCACCACAAAGAACATCGCGAAGACTAACCACGCCGGTACACTCTGTTGCACGGAGGTCAAATCGCCCATCCCCTCGCGATCGCGACGGAATTTTAGGTCCATCAATTTATCATCGGACAATTTTTTGACGGCTAAAATTTCCTCCGGCGCATCTTCCAGCGAGTCAACGAGCGCAGTGATCCGCTCCAGCGACAACGCACGCGCCACCTCAGCCCGAAACGCCCCAATCAACGCCGGCGGCGTACCCGGCTCCGTCCACACGGTCACGAAATTCTCCTTATTTTCCGCGTCGGTGAGTGCCTTTGAAAAACCTTTCGCTATCACCACACCCATCTGAATCTTGTCGGCCGCCAACGCCCGATCGAGATCGCCACGCTCACGAACCGCGACAGCCACTTCCGCAGCAGGCAGATGTTTCAAGAACGACAACGACGACGCGCTGTGATCTTCGTCCCAATATTGCCAGCGCACTTTTTCGACCACGCTCAACTTGAACGTGTCTCGCAACGCCATCGACATGATCAAAATGAACGCCGCCGGCATTGCGAACAACACCAAGAGCCCGTGCCAATCGCGGATCATCGCGCGAAGCTCTTTTTTGATAACTGAAAACAGAACGCTCATGTCAGTCGCGAAGATGCCGGTGTGTAAGTTTAAGAAAAACATCCTCCAGATGCCGGCAACCGTACTGGAAGCTCGTGATCTGCAACCCTTGCGCACGGAGATCGCGCAAAACATCCTCCACCGCCCGACCCGGCGAAACCACAAAACTGAGCCAACCTGGTTCGTCAGCTGCCGTTTCCAGGCCAAACTGCTCCATGAGCCGGGCGTGCAACTTCGCCGCCGGCGGCTGCTGCGTGCGCACCGAAAGCCGCACCTGCGTCTGAGTCAGAAGCTCATCCAACGTGCCGGAGCACAACAACCGGCCGTGATCGATAATACCCACCCGATCGCTCACCTGCTGCACCTCTTCCATGTAGTGAGAAGCGTACACGATCGTCTTGCCCTGTGATCGCAACGCCTGCACCACTCCGAGAAGAAATGCCCGCGACTGCGGATCCACGCCCACCGTCGGTTCATCGAGCAGTAACAATCTCGGATCACCCACCAATCCGATCGCGAGATTCAACCGTCGCTTCAAACCACCTGAACATTCCGATGTGCGTTTATCCGCAACCTGTTCGAGTCCCGTCGCTGCTATCGCCGCATCCATGCGCGAACGCCGAACTATTCCTTTGAGCCCAAGAACACCGCCAAAAAAATCCAGATTTTCGCGACACGTAAGCATCGGATAAAACGCATATTCCTGCGGCACCAAAGCAAAACCACCCAAGGCGGCCACTTCGGACGCCCGCTGAATCATGCCTTGTTGTGGCCGACGCAGCCCGCTGATCAACGCCATGAGCGTCGTCTTGCCCGCACCGTTCGGCCCCAACAGCCCATAAATTTCACCGGGCTTCAGATGCAACGACACCCGATCGACCGCCAGCGGAGCCGAGGTGCGATAACGAAAACAAACATCGGTGAGTTGAAGCACGACGGGGTAGAAATTACTCAGAGCCTT
>JAYTWC010000069.1:0-5702 GCA_043743635.1 Verrucomicrobiota bacterium
AGCGACACGATCGCGGGTGACTTGGCGACATTGATAGTTGTTGATGCGCTAACCGTCGTATAGTTGACAGAATCCGTCGGCACAAAGGTCACATTCAAAGCCTGCGACGCACCGGCACCGAGCACCGTACCTGCCGCAGGCGTATAGGTGAATGTACCAGGCACATTCGCCGTGGCGTTCAGTTGTGTAACGGAGAGCGGCGTGCCGTAAACAATATCGGCCGGAGTGTTCCACCCGATATGCGGCGTGGCCTGCGCGATATCCATGATGCCCGTCTCTTCGCCGTAGTAATAGATGGAGGTTACGGTGGCGAGCACGTCGTAGCTTCCGGCATTTACCGGGAGTTCGGTCGAACCATTGTAAGTAACCACCATCGGCACATCCACCGGCACGGACGAAGTGCCAACACCCGCAGGGAAGCCGTCATAGATTTTATTAAGAGCCAGCAACGCGATGCTCGCCGGAAGTTTATCCACCATGAGCGTCACGGGAGCCGAAACCGAACTAGCGCCTAGATTATCCGTGGCCTTAGCGGTCAGCGTATAGCTGCCTCCGGGCAAGGTGGACCAAGCAAACTGGTAGGGCGCCGACGTGCTGATGCCAAGCAACGTGCTGCCTTGATAAAATTCCACCTTAGCGATCGTGCCATCGCTGTCAGTCGCCGTGGCCTGCAGGGTGACGTTCGACATCGCGAGCACGCTCGATCCGTCCGTGGGCGAAGTGAGCGAGACGGACGGTGCTTGATTGACCGGCACTGGGGCGGAAACTTGAAGCAGGCGCAAACGGCTACGGTCGTTGATCGAAAGGCGATCAGCCATCACACCGCCCACGAGACTGCTGTGATCTTCGAGGAAAACAGCCCCGACCGGCGCAATGACAAAGCCGTGGAAAGAGTCGTTCTGATCGAGCTTGAGACCGCCGCTGGCGATTTTGAGCACAAGCCACTCAGGATGCAAAACAGAACCAACCGCTACGTCATAATCGTTGTCGCGATCGAAATGAAACCGCTCATGCCGCTCACCATGCCAGCCGCGGCGATCATGGTCGCGGTTGAGTGCGAGTCCACTAGCCAGATTGACAATCACCGGCCCGACCACGAGCAGACGACTGCCTCCGTTAAGCGTGAGTTTTTGGAAATTATAAATGGAAGGCGTACTCGCGCCCACCACACCGAGCACGAAGGCGCTGTCATCGTTGGCAGTGAAATTGCCGTATGTCCCGGCTGGCACCGCGACCTGGCCGACGTCTTCCTGCACGCTGAGATTGCGCAAGGTTGAAAAATCTCCCGCGCTCTGCCCGGCAAAGCGCAACGTGACGCTACGCGTACCAGACGGCAAAGCGGGCGTCGCCACGACCGGCATCGGCACCGGGTCTGTGCGTCGAACGACATGGCGGAGCGCCAAACCCGAACCAAGCACTACCTTGAAATTTGCTGGCGTGGTCGCTCCCGTTCCATCAAGCGTGCCTTCATAGTGGAGACGGCCGTTTTGCAAAACCGTCGGCAAGCCTGGAACGAGCAGATCGCCGCTCACCACCGTATCACGATCATTTAGAATCACATTTTCGCCCGTCAATTGTTGCACCGAACCATCGACATAGCCGGCGAGAATCGGTGCGTGTCGCACGATCGCGGTGCCAGCTTGAGCTCGCGCAACCGCAACACCGGCAAACAGAGTAAAAACACTCGTGAAAAAACAAAAAGCGACACGTGTCGTCGCGCGGAAAATGCCTGTCGATTGGGATGACAAGGAGGTCATGGTAGTCAGGAGCCGGGGGTTAGGTGGGGTCGGGCCAACGTCGCCTAGAACGACAATCTTGGAAGCCGCCGCACCCTGCCCGTCCCTCCAACCACGAGTCAAATGCAAAGCATAGGATTTTACGTATTTCTTACTTAACGCAAGTAATATGCCTTACAGTCCTAACCACTCTCCTTCAGTAATCCACCGACGCCATCGCTACGTAAGTCTCCTCGCGCAGCACGGGCTCGCGGCGCTTCCTCAGCAACAGCCACCACTCACGCGCACAAACCCCGAACACGATCAGCACAAGCACCATGAACGCACCAGTGACCGCAGTGTTGATATAGTTGTTGGTAAGCAAATGCTGCCACTGCTTAACCTGCGCGACCGGCGTACCGCCATCCTCCGCGAGCTTCCGACGTAGATCCGCCGCCGCTCTCAAAAACCCCACACGCGGATCACTGCTAAAAATCTTCATCCAACCTGCCGTCATCGTCACCGCCAGAAGCCAGACCAGCGGCAAAACCGTGACCCACAGATACCGCACGCGCCCCATTTTGATTAACACCGTCGTCCCAAGCGCCAGTGCCAGTACCGCTAGCAACTGGTTCGCCACGCCGAAGATGGGCCACAAACTGTTGATGCCGCCGAGCGGATCCACCACGCCCGCGACCAAGAACCACCCCCAAGCGGCAACAAACACTGCGCTCGCAGTCCAGTTGCCCAGCGTCGAACGCGTCTGCCCCAGCGGCGCCCAGATCTTGCCCAACAAATCCTGCATCAAAAACCGCCCCACCCGCGTGCCCGCATCGATCGTTGTCAGAATAAACAACGCCTCAAACATGATCGCAAAGTGATACCACAGCGCCAGGGCCGACTTGCTCCCCAGCACGCTTGCAAACATCCGCGCCATGCCCACCGCAAACGTCGGCGCGCCACCCGTCCGCCCTACCATCGTGTGCTCGCCCACGTCCGCCGCGAGTTCGACCATCTGCGTTTCAGTCACTGGAAAACCGAGCGCCGTCACCTTCGCCACGACCGCCGCAGGCTCGCCCTTCATATTCACCGCAAAATATTCACCCGGCTCCATCGCGCACGCCGCAATCAACGCCATTACGCCCACCAACATCTCCGTGATCATCGCGCCGTAGCCGATCATTCGCATATCGCTTTCGCGCGTGATCATTTTCGGCGTCGTGCCCGACGCGATCAACGCGTGAAATCCCGACACCGCCGCGCACGCGATCGTGATAAAACAAAACGGAAATACCGGCCCCGCCAACACCGGCCCTGTGCCATCGATGAACTTCGTCAATGCCGGCATTTTCAACAGCGGTGCGATCACAACAATCGCCACCGCCAACAATGCCACCGTGCCGATTTTCATGAACGTGCTCAGGTAATCGCGCGGCGCCAACAACAGCCACACTGGCAACGTGGACGCCAAAAAACCATACCCGATCATCCACCACGCCAGCGTCGTGCCCTTCAGCGTGAATACAGCCGACCATTCCGGCGAATGGTGTACGAATTGCCCTGCGTAAACCGCCGCCAGCAACGCCACCACACCCGCCAGACTGATCCAAATCAATGCCCGCGAATTATGTCCCACTCCGCGCATCGCCAGGCCCATAAAAATCGCGATCGGCATCGTCGCCGCGATCGTGAATAGCCCCCACGGACTCTCCGCCAGCGCGTTCACCACCACCAGCCCAAGCACCGCGATCAAGATAATCAAAATCGCCAGAATGCTCACCAACGCGATCACGCCCGCCAGCGGACTTATCTCCTCGCTGATCATCTGTCCAAGCGATTTCCCGCGCCGCCGGGTTGAACAAAACAAGATCACCGAGTCATGCACCGCTCCGCCCAGGGTCGCACCAATCAAAATCCACAACAGCCCCGGCAAAAACCCAAACTGCGCCGCCAGCACCGGCCCGACCAGCGGCCCCGGTCCCGCGATCGCCGCGAAATGATGCCCAAAAACCACCCAACGATTCGTCTTCACAAAATCGCACCCATCTTCGTGCACCACCGCCGGAGTCGCCCGCAGTTCATCCAGCGTCAGCACTTTCGCCATCAACCACGCGCTGTGAAACCGGTACGCCACCGCAAATACGCACAGCGACGCCACTACGACCCAAAGCGCATTAACCGGCTCGCCACGCGACCAAGCTAACACCGCCAAAGAATACGTACCAGCCAGAACCACCGCGCTCCACGTGAACACGCGCGGCCAATTTCGAATCGTTACGGGAAGGGGCATTAAAAAAGTTTTGCGTACAATCGCCACGCTCCGCCCCGGCGCAACTCGTTTTCCACCTGCGTCACGCCCGCCATCATGAATAATGTTGATTTCCCACGCCCCTTCCCGGGAAAAATGAGGCGCGCAAACCCACCCCACAAAATTGCCAACCTTCGAAGTATGATCCTCAAAGTTAAACGCCTCGATCCTGCCGCCAAAATGCCCGTCCGCACCACCAGCGGCGCCAGCTGCTTCGATATCCACGCGCTCGAAGGAGGCACCATCGCCGCTAAATCTCGCGGCCTCATCCGCACCGGCCTCGCCGTCGGCGTGGATAAAGGTTTCGAGGTCCAGGTGCGTTCGCGCAGCGGACTCGCGCTGAAACAAGGCATCTTTGTTCTCAACTCACCCGGCACCGTCGACTCCGATTATCGCGGCGAAGTCGGCATCATTCTCATGAATCTCGGTGACGACGTTTTCACTTACAAAGCCGGCGACCGCATCGCGCAGATGGCCGTCTGCCCGGTGAGCATGGCCGACGCCCAACTCGTCGAATCGCTCGACGAAACCGAACGCAGCGCCGGAGGCTTCGGCAGCACTGGGCGGTAAAAAACACGCTCCAGCTCAAGCATCCCTGGGTGGTCGCCCCGCATCCTTGCGGTCCTTAAAAACCGCCAACGAAGTCTTTTGCAAAAAGTCGTCCCACTGCTTGTTCATCGCAAGCAGACCATCATGCAACGGACACGGCGCGCCCTTCCCGCACCAGTCCGGCCCAAACGGACACATCACGCCATCGTTTTCCTTTTCAAAAAGCTCCGCAATATCGGCGAGCGTGATGCGTGAGGGCGCCTTTGCTAACCAATAGCCACCGCCCGGACCACGCGAACCGCCCACCAAACCGCCCGTAGAAAGCGTCGTCAGCAATTTCGCAACCAGCGGCTGCGGCAAGCCACGTTCCTTGGCGATATCGAGCGAACTCAGCACAGTCTTACCGGCATCGTAACGCTCCGCCAGCGCGCTCATGGCGGCAATGGCTGTCTGGGCAGTTTTTCCACAACGAAGCATAAAAGTTCACGTCAGTGTTTCGCACCCGGCTTCGCCGTCAAGACCGGCAAACCGATCTTCAACGCGATCGTATACACCAACAACCCGGCCGCCCACACACCTGCCATAATCTGCCACTCGATCAAACTCGGTGTGTATTCAACCAGTTCATGCAACGTCGATGGAATGAATCCGGGTATGATCAACCCCATACCTTTTTCGATCCACACCGCAATAAAGGCCAATACACACGCCACCGTCAGCTGCACCTTGTGCCCGACCACCCCCGGCCGCAGCAAAAGCACCGCCGCCGTCACGCAAAACACAACCGATGTCCAGATCCAAGGCACCAGCCCGTGCGCACCATGCAGCCCGAAGTACAAATACCGCGCCGCCGAGGTATGGCTCGTCCCGCTGTAAAACTCGGTGAACACCTCCGAGGCGAGCATCAACAAATTGATCAAAATCGTCACCCGCATGATGTTCGCGAGGATCGAAATCGGCCGGTCGCTCATCTGCACACCGGCGAAGCGTCGCAGGATTTGCAGCCCGAGAATAATAAACGCCGGACCCGAAACAAACGCCGAAGCCAAAAAACGCGGTGCCAGCAACGCAGTGTTCCAAAACGGACGCCCGCCCAAACCACAGTAAAGAAACGCCGTGACCGTATGAAT
>JAYTWC010000070.1:0-3747 GCA_043743635.1 Verrucomicrobiota bacterium
AAGTCGAACTATAACAAACCCGAATCGGTAAAGAAAAACGCCGAAAGCGTCGAAAACGCCGTCCAGCGCATCGCCAACATCATCAAGCAACTCGGTTCGCTCGTGGTGAAATCGCGCGTCCCCGTCACTAAATACGCCCTCGGCAAACTCATTCAGGACGGCGTCGCCCGCTACCAGTCCGACCACAAAATCATCCAGACCGTCACCGTCGAAAACCCCCTTGGCGATCTCACGATCGAAACCCACGTCGAAGTTTTTGAAGACGTCCTAGCTAAAGTCCTCATCAACGCCTGGGAAAGCTACGGCAAAAAACCTGCCGACCAGCGCCCCATTTCGCTCCGCACCGCCATGGTTAATCTTCCCAGCGGTGCCGAAGCCGTCGAGATTCGCATCGAAGACCGCGGCAACGGCATCGACCCGGAGCTCCGCGACCACATTTTCGAACCATTTATTAGCGTTAAACAAACCGTCGGCGTCGGCATGGGCCTGACCGTAGCGCGGCACGCCTTACGCAACCTGGGTGGCGATGTTTCGATGACCGACAACGAAGGCGGCGGCAGCGTCGCAATCTTGGTCCATCCCCTCTTCAAGAAGTACCACAACCAGTCAGACTGAGCCATCCTCAGTCCTTGTTCAAAAATTTCCCTTTCAACTAGGGCAATTCGTGCTGAATAATCTGTATTTCAAACCTGTTATTCAACATGAGCAAAATCGCATTTCTCGGCGCAGGACGCATGGCCTCGGCCATGGTCGGCGGCATTCTCAGCAAAGGTGTCAGCCCCGCTGACCTCTCCTGCACCAGCGGCCCCGACGATACCGCGCGTCAACTCTCGGCTAAAACCGGCATCAAGGCGGAAGACGACCTCGCCAAACTCCTCGCCGGCGCTGACACCATCGTACTCGCCTGCAAACCCCAACAACTCGCCACGCTCGACCCTCGCCTCGTCGACCTCACTGCTGGCAAACTCGTGCTTTCCATCCTTGCGGGCAAACGTCTCAGCACGCTCACCAAAACCTTCCCCAAGGCCCGCAATCTCGTCCGCGTCATGCCCAACACCCCCGGCCAGATCGGCGCAGGCGTCTCCGGCTGGTGCGCACTCCAACCACTCGCCAGCGCCGACCAGTCGATCGTGGACCTCATCCTCGGCGCCCTCGGCAAAAGGGTGGGGTTGCGCGAAGATCAAATCGATGCAGTCACGGGTGTCAGCGGCAGCGGCCCGGCTTACGTTTTTGAGTTCGCCGCCGCCCTCCGTGAAGCCGGCATCGCCGTCGGCCTCGACCATGACACCGCCAAACTTCTCGCCTACGAAACCATCCTCGGCGCCGCCAAGCTCCTCGTGCAAAGCCCTGAAGAAGCCGAAGAACTCCGCAACCAGGTGACTTCGCCAAACGGCACGACCTACGCCGGCTTGAAACGCATGGAAGCGCACAACTTCCGCGCCATGATCGCCGAGACCGTCCTCGCCGCCACAAAACGTTCCGAAGAACTTTCCAAAGATAGCTGACCTGTCACGAAATCCTCCCCGGGTAGGGACAATGCTCCGCATTGTCCTCCTTGTATCAAATTCTCCTAGGGATGCCCAAAACCTACAAATCCGCCGTCGATCTCTGGCTCGCCGCAATCCTGATCGGCGTGCCAATGGCGATCATCATGACCGGCGTGAGCATCGCCTTCGGACTGTATTTTTTACACTGGCACGAAACCGTTGGACGCGTTGCCGGTTTTCTTTTTGTTGGCGGCGGGGTGGCGCTTGGCGGGCTAATCGCTGCCTTCACCCTGCCCTGTCAATATATCCTGAAGGACACCGAACTGCGCATCCAATGCGGCATTCTCCAAGCCAGCGTACCCTATCATAAAATCCGTCGCCTCGAATTATCCTGCAGCCTCTGGAGCGCGCCCGCGCTCTCACTCAACCGCGTGAAAATCGTCCTCGACGAGGGATTCCATTTGGTTTCACCCCGAAACCGCACCGCCTTCATTGCCGACCTGCAAAGCCGCATCAATCTACCAGCCCATACACCTTAAGCCGCGCGCTCACGACTTGCCCCCGGCACCAATCTCCGCCACGCGTAGAACACACATGAGCAATCTCAACGGACGCATTCTCGTCACCGGCGGCGCCGGCTTCATTGGCAGTGCCCTCGTCTGGGCCCTCAACCGCCGCGGAGTAACCAATATCGTCATCAGCGACATCCTTGGCTCGGACGAGAAATGGAGAAATCTGACGCCGCTGAAATACGCCGACTACATCGAAGCCGGTGCATTTCGTGAACGCCTCGCCGCACAGCCCAGCTGCTTTGGCAAATTCTCCACAATTTTCCATCTAGGCGCATGTTCGGCCACGACTGAGAAAAATGCGTCATACCTGATCGATAATAATTTTGCCTACACCAAGGAACTCGCCGCCTGGTCACTCGCCCATCAAGCGCGTTTTATCTATGCTTCCTCTGCTGCAACTTATGGCGACGGCGCTCAAGGCATGGATGACCGCAGTACCGACCTCGCCGCGCTTCGGCCGCTCAACATGTACGGTTACTCGAAACACCTCTTCGACCTGTACGCACAACGCGCCGACATTCTTAACTCAATCGTAGGCGTAAAATATTTCAACGTCTACGGCCCCAACGAGGATCACAAGGGCGACATGCGCAGTCTCGTCAACAAGTCCTTCCAGCAGATCCAGGAAACCGGCAAAGTCCGCCTCTTTAAGAGCTACAAACCCGAGTACAAGGACGGCGAACAGATGCGCGACTTCCTCTATGTGAAAGACGCCATCGAAATGACGATCCACTTCGCAGAGACAGCCACGAACGCAGGTGGCCTCTACAATCTCGGCTCCGGCGAAGCCAACACCTGGGTCACGCTTTCGCGTGCCATCTTCGCCGCGCTTGGCCGAGAACCCAACATCGAGTTCATCGAGATGCCCGAAGTCCTGCGTGGAAAATACCAGTACTACACCAAAGCCGACATCGCCAAACTCCGCAGCACAGGCTACACGAAACCCCTCACGCCGCTGACCGAAGCCGTCCGCGACTACGTGCAAGGCTACATGGTGCCCGGCAAAAAGCTCGGCGACTAAACGGCCACCGCAAAAAGATTGGACTTACAACGCCGCCCCAACCGGCGACGTTGTATCTTTTTTAATCGTGGTGGTTGCAGCTGATTCGGTCGTCGCGGTTTTCGCCGCGTACTCCACCAGATTTGCCACGCGCTCTGCATAATACCGGCTCTGGGCCGATGCACGTCCGTTCAACGTCGCCCGCAAACCGGCGTTCCACACCAAACCGACGTGATACGGCGTCACCTCCAGCTTGTTTCGCTCCAGTCCCTTTTTGATCCATTCAAAATGTTGCTCCGCCACCAGCTGGGCCTCGGCCCGGTCGGCCGCCAGCTCAAACGGCTTTTGTGTATACATGTGCCAGACCGCGGGCCGAAACTGAAAAGGACCAAGCTCACCGCGACGTCCAATACGCATCGTATCGTTGGGATTCTCGACTTGGTGAATCGCCTCCAGAACCATCACACGCTCCCAAGCATGAACCGCCGGTCCAGAAATCAGGACGAATCCCACCACGACAAAACGTATTATATTCTTAAATACACCACCGGCCTCAGAAAATATGTCGATATCGCGTGGTGTGTTACGCAGGTTCATAAGCGCCGCAGAAGCGTTGCTTTTCACAGACATCTATCTGGGGCAAAGGTTCATGCAACTCAACGGGCAAGTGTGTGACGTTGTTGTAAAG
>JAYTWC010000071.1:0-12615 GCA_043743635.1 Verrucomicrobiota bacterium
GATCACGTTCTGATAGAGCCGTATCATACTCAATTCTATGTACGACGCTTGGAATACAGATAAGTTTCACGAAGATTTCGCCATACCAAAGATGCCGAGGAGGGCAAATAACAGCTAAACGCTGAGTACCCTAAAGGCTGGTTTCGCGCTCCGATACGCACGCAAAACACAGAGATTAATCAACGATGATCGGGAAAACCGCCATTCGTAATTAATCAAAACACCCAAAGATCCTTCAACAACGCGAATGATCCAGTACGATAGAGAATCCAGCATCCAAGTCCCATCAGCACGAACGGAAACACCTTGGGCCCGAAAGCCCGGATGGGCGCACCCAACGCCCAATGATTCACCAGCCAGCGAGCAGCGAGGCACCACACGCCCGTCATAAGGCCAAACACCACACCATACACTACAATCTCAACCGCCGTGCTCGTGGAGAACAGTGGCGTATAAACCCCGATATTGTCGCCACCGTTGGCAATCGTCACCGACGCCACAGAAAGAAACCCACGCGCCGCCGCCACCTTCTGCGGACCAACCGTATCGCGTCGGTCATTATTCCGCCAACTCTGGAGTAGCTTGAGCACGCCAATGATCACCGGCGCCAGACCCAGCAACCCCACGTAGGACCGCGGTATCACCAACGCCGCAAACGCACCCATAACGCTAAAAGCATAAAGCAGTCCGATGCCCGTCAATTGCCCTAGCACAATCGTTCGTGGCCGCAGCGTACGATCAGCAAAGAAACCCAGCAGCAAAAACACATCGTCGAAGTTCGTTGATACGAACACGACGAAGGCAAGTCCAAGAAGGCCGGGCCAAGAATCCATGCGATTATTTCCGACGCAATTCTACGAAGCGGCAAGACTTCAACGTAATTCTTTGGCGCGCTGCTCGCGTTCGCGGGTTGCGCGCAACGACGGATCGGGCGTCACGTCGGGCCCACCCCGTTTAGACACGCCGACCCGCTGCGAAAGATAGATTCCGGAATGCCCGCTGAAGAAATAGGCAACAAAGCAGGCGAGCGCGAAATACACGGCATTGTGCGAGCCAAAGAGCTCAATGCCCATAATCGTGCAGGCCAACGGCGTATTTGCCGCGCCAGCAAACACCGCGATGAAACCCAACCCAGCAAATAGATCTACGGGAGCACCCAGGGGACCCGCCAAGGTGTTACCCAACGCTGCACCGATAAAGAACAGCGGCGTCACCTCACCCCCTTTAAAGCCAGCACCCAGCGTGACCGCGGTAAATAAGATTTTCCACCACCAGCTCCATGGTGTCGCACCGCCCGTTTGAAACGCTGAGAGCAACGTGACCGCACCCGGATCAGCCGAACTTACGCTCAGACCCAAGTAGTCGCGTGTGCCGACGGCGTACACCAACGCGATGACCAGCACTCCACCGAGAGCCGGGCGCAGCCAGGCAATCGGGATGAGTTGCTCATAGCCTTTTTGCAACAGGTGTGTCAGTTCGGCAAAAAACCGGCTGACAAGACCAAAAGCCGCAGCTGCTAGCACGACCTTGGCCACCAGCCGACCGTCAAGATGCAGATAGCCACCGCTCGCACTGTCGAAAGCGATGACGTAATGCGCGTGCACGATCCCCCACGCCGAACAAGTAAAATCCGCCACCACGCTCGCCACGAGCACCGGAATGAGCGCGTCGTAGCGCATGCGACCGATGACGAGCACCTCCATGGCAAAGATCGCACCCGTCAACGGCGTGCCAAATACCGAACCAAACCCAGCCGCCACACCCGCCATGAGCAGCACGCGCATATTCTCCTCACCGAACCGGCACAGCCGCCCATAAGTACTTGCCAGGCTTCCTCCCATTTGCACGGCCGTGCCTTCACGCCCCGCCGAACCACCAAAAAGATGGGTAACCAGCGTCGCGAAGAGAATCAACGGTGCCATGCGTCGCGGCACACCGCCGCCAGGTTCATGGATCTGTTCTATAATGAGATTATTACCCCCGACCGATGTTTTGCCCAGCCGATGATAAACCCAGCCGACCACAACGCCCGCCACCGGCAAAAAATACAGCAGCCAACCGTGTTGACCGCGCAACATCGTTACGCGGTCAAGCGACCACAAAAACAGCGCACTGGCCGAACCGGCCAGAATCCCCACCGGAACGACAAGGAGCGTCCAGCGCAGCAATTGCCAGAACACAGCGGCATGTTCACGCAGATCGAGTAAGCGTTTCATATTATCTAGCCAGGCCGCAGGAGCCGTAAGTTGTCCAGAGATAGAAGTGCATGAGAAATCCTAGTGCGTTGGTTCGCAGTAGGAGTCATCAGCACCGACTCGCGTCAGGCGGTTTTCCCTCGCTGGAGGAAGGGCAGAATCCATTGCCTTGCCCGCGAGCAAGACGTGTGCGCGCCGCCGCTCAACCCCAAAAATCGACCGCACCCCCGAAATTAACCCGCGACCCGCGTTACCTATCCTTACATTCCGCGTCATAACAGATCCTTGCCCGCAAACTCGTCGCACCTCCCGGTGCATCGCGCCCTCCAAGACGCGGAGTTGCACCGCAAGATTAAACTCATTTCTATCTCCCGTACCTTATGGCTAAAAAACGCAGCTTTGGTGGACTGATCGTTCTGGTGTTAGTGATCGCCGGTGCCCTCACGGCCGGATATTTCTACAAATTCAAAGATTCTGCCAAGCCACCCGAGGTCACCACCGTCACCGTCAGCAAAGGCGATATTATTCAGAGCGTGACCGCCACCGGCGTGCTCCAAGCCCCGACGAGCGTCGACGTAAGTTCACAAATTTCCGGACAGATCAAAGAGCTCAACGTCGACTATAACCAACCGGTTAAAAAGAACGACGTCCTCGCGCGCATCGACCCTGCAACGTACGAATCCCGCCTGCGCCAGGCCGAAGCCAGCCTCGCCTCCGCCACCGCGAGCAACTCCCTCGCCCGTCTCAACGCCGAGCGCACCCGCGAACTCCGGTCCAAGAACCTTGTTGCACAACAAGAGCTCGATTCATCCGAAGCTCAGCTCGCGCAATCCAACGCCCAAATGCTCACCGCCAAAGCCACGGTTGAAGACGCCCGCGTCAACCTCGACCGCTGCACCATCTACGCGCCCATCGACGGCATCGTCCTCGACCGTCAATGCGACGTTGGCAAAATGGTCGCCGCCAGCCTGAACGCACCGACGCTCTTCACCCTCGTCACCGATCTCTCCAAAATGCAGATCAGCGCCGACGTAGCCGAGGCCGACATCGGCACCGTCGCCATCGATCAAGAAGCCACCTTCACCGTCGACGCCTTCCCCAACCGCCAGTTCACCGGCCGTGTGGCCCAGATTCGCAACCTCCCCAAGACACAGCAATCCGTCGTCGTCTACAGCACGATCATCGAGGTCAGTAACGAAGGCCAACGTCTCAAACCAGGCATGACCGCCAACGTCTCGGTCATCATCGCCAAGCGAACCGGCGTGCTAAAAATTGCCAACGCCGTACTCCGCGCCCGCATCCCGGATAAATATTTACCACCAAAAACCGAAACCGCAGCAACAACACCAACCACTTCAACCACTCCCAGTGCGACACCCACGCCCGCTCAGCCTCCTGCTGCGGGCTCCGGCGGGGACAAACGCGCACAACTCCGACAGCTCATGCAGGACGCCGGCGTAACCTTCTCCCGCGAACAGCCCATGTCCGAAGCCGATCGCCAAAAAATCATCAAGCTCGCCGCCGAACGAGGCATCGAGCTCCCTGAACGTTTTCTCACCGGCGGCCGCAACCGCGCCAGCAGCGAAGCCACCGTCACCACCCGTACCGTCTACCGTCTCGCGAACCCACTGCCTGATCTAAAAATTGAGCCCGTCTCCGCCAAATTCGGCATCACCGACGGTTCCAGCACCGAGATCATCGATGGTCTGAAGGAAGGTGAAACCCTCGTATCCAGCGTTTACCTACCGGGTGACAACACCGCCGCCGCTCCCCAGCAAAACCGCAATCCCTTCGGCGGCCAAACCGGCCCCGGCGCACCCGGCATGGGCGGCGGACGTCGTTAATCGAGCGAACCCAGCCCCACCGACATGCAGCCCGTCGTCAAACTCGAAGAAGTTCATAAGATTTACGGCAACAGCTCGGAGATCGAAGTCCATGCCGTGCGCGGCGTAACCATCGATATTCAAAAAGGTGAATTCGTCGCCCTCATGGGAGCCTCGGGCTCCGGCAAGTCCACCCTCATGAACATCCTTGGCTGCCTCGACCGCCCTACCCGCGGCCGCTATCTGCTCGACGGCGTGGATGTCTCCGGTCTCGACCGCAACGAACGCGCCGACTTCCGCAACCAGAAGCTAGGTTTCGTCTTTCAAGGATTCAACCTTCTCGCCCGTACCACGGCGCTCGAAAACGTCGAGTTGCCCATGCTCTACAGTCACGAAAGTATCTCCAGCGCCAAAATGCGTGAACGCGCACTGAAAGCTCTGGAGATCGTCGGCCTTGCCAATCGCGCCGACCACCTTCCCAGCCAGCTCTCCGGTGGCCAGCAACAACGCGTCGCCATCGCCCGCGGCCTGGTCAACAACCCGCAAGTTCTCCTCGCTGACGAACCCACCGGCAACCTCGACAGCAAAACCTCCGTCGAGGTCATGGGCGTTTTTCAAAAGCTCAACGAACAAGGCATTACCATCCTCATGGTCACGCACGAGCTCGACATCGCCCGTTACTGCAAACGCAACCTCATCCTCCGCGATGGTAAACTCGTCAGCGATATCATCGTGAAGGACCGCTTTATCGCCGAAGTTGAAATGAAAAAACTCACCCAAGCCGAAGCCGACGCCAAACTCGTATCAGGAAATTGACTACACCCTCGCCCTCTCCAAATCCGTCTTTGCCTTCGACCTCTGACTTCTGATTCCTGAACATGCGCCCCCTCACCACTTCCATCATCGCCTTTCGCGCGCTGCGCCGGAATAAACTCCGCACCATCCTCGCGGCACTCGGCATGATCATCGGCGTCGGCGCGGTTATCGCCATGGTCAGCATGGGCAACGGCGCCAAATCCCAAATCGAATCTTCGGTCGCCAGCATGGGCCAGAATATGATCACCATTTTCCCCGGCAGCCTCACGTCTGGTGGCATGCGCGGTGGTTGGGGTTCCGCCAGCTCGCTCACCGTCGACGATGCCGAGTCGATCAAACGCGAAGTAGTCGGCGCCATCGGCGTCAGCCCGGAAATTCGCGACCGCCAGCAGGTCATGGCCAACGGCCTTAATTGGAACACCCAAGTGCTCGGCGAATCCCCCGACTTCCCCTCCATTCGTTCATGGAAAGTAGACGCCGGCGAATTTTTCTCCGAGGCCGACGTTCGCACTTCCGGCAAAGTCTGTGTCATCGGCAAAACCGTCGCCGACCAGCTCTTCTCAGGCATGGACCCGATCGGTCAATCTATTCGCGCGCGCAACATCCCGCTTCGCGTGGTCGGCGTCATGGTTGCCAAGGGCTTCAGCTCCGGCGGTTCCGATCAAGACGATCTCATCATCGTGCCTTACACGACCTCGATGAAACGTATCTCCAAACGTGACCGCATCAGCGACATCATCGTTCAAGCACCCAGTCAGGACGCGATGGAACGCGTCCAACGAGACATCGGCGATCTCCTCCAACAACGCCGTCAGGGCCGCGATCCCGACTATACGATCCGCAACCAACTCGAACTCGCAGAATTGTTCACTGCTCAAAGTAAAACCATGACCGCCCTGCTCGGAGGCATCGCCTTCGTGTCACTCCTCGTTGGTGGCATCGGCATCATGAACATCATGCTCGTATCCGTCACGGAACGCACTCGTGAGATCGGCATCCGGCTCGCCGTCGGTGCGCACGGACAGGATATTATGATGCAATTTCTAACCGAAGCCGTGGTCCTCAGCCTAGTCGGCGGCGCCATGGGAGTGCTCCTCGGCATCGGCACCTCGCAACTTCTGTCGCAAGTCTACGGCTGGCCCACGCTTGTCTCCATTGTCTGGGTCGTCATCGCCGTCGGCGGTAGCGCCTTTGTCGGCATCGTCTCCGGCTTCTATCCTGCACTCAAAGCCTCGCAGCTCGATCCCATCGATGCTCTGCGCTACGAGTGATGCCCTTTTGCTTTCAAAGGAATTAAGAATAAGGCGCGTTAACCATAACGCGCCGGTTGGAACAAATCATCAGAGCAAATCCGCCGCCAGCTCGGCGAGCTTCGAACGCTCGCCTTTCGTCAGCATGATGTGCGCCGAAAGCGCCTGCCCTTTCATGCGGTTGTGACAAAACACCAGACCATTACTGCGTGAATCGACATACGGATTGTCGATTTGGGCTGGATCGCCAATCAGAACGATCTTGGACCCTTCAGAAATGCGCGTGATCACCGTCTTCACTTCGTGCGGTGTGAGCTGCTGCGCCTCGTCGAGAATAAAAAAACGACGGGCAATCGAACGTCCGCGGATAAAACATAACGCTTCGATCTCGACAATGCCGCTCTTGATCAACCGTTCGTAAGGTTTCATCGCCGGGCCATTGCCATGACCGTGACCACCGCTGCTCGCGTGCTGCGGCTGCGGCGCGTTCATCGCCATCACCATTTCCTCGTGGTTCTTCTTTTTCTTCTTCGAAACTTTCTTTGAAGCAAATTGCGGCTCCTTCTGCGGCTTTGAGGGAATCAATACCTCCAGCGCATCAAAGTACGGCTGGAGCCAGGGCTTCATTTTCTCATCGAGCGTACCAGGTAGAAAACCAATATCCTTACCCAAAGAAATCACCGGTCGCGAAATCGAAACACCGTCGTAACGCGCGTTTTCGTCCTGCGTTTGATAGAGCGCGCAAACAGTCGAAATGAGCGTCTTGCCCGTGCCGGCCTTGCCGAAACAAGTGACCAGCGACAATGAATCATCAAGCAGCGCGTCCATAAAAAACTGCTGTTCGAGATTGCGCGGACGAATCGCAATGCCGCCGATCGCCTTCACACACTCTGGAATTTTCAGACGCCGAACTACTCCATCGCCGTAATAACGCGCCGGCATCGTCTTGCCCTCGTGCGAGCGCAGCAGCACGTATTCGTTCAGGAAAAGCCCCTTGGCCGATTCCTCGTCGAGCTGGAACTCTCCCTCGGAACAGAAACGCTGTATCTCGTAAATGGTTACAGGAATAACCCGATACGATGCATCCTCGATCAACTCCGGAACCTTGTCATTGAGGTAATCTTCCGACTCGAGACCGACCGCACGCGCCTTCAGCTGCACGTTAACGTCCTTGGTGACGAGAATTGTCGGTGGCGGAAAGCACTCCTGCACATAAAGCGCGCAGGCAATGATGCGATTGTCCTTTTTACCCAGATCCGGCAACACCGCGCGAAACCGTTGCATGGCCGGACTGGTGAAATTCTGGTCGACGAGGTAGCGGTTGATCACCACCGACAGCGTGCCCCCGGTCTCGAGTCGCACGCCTTCCAGCATGGTGCGCGAGTCAGGGAGCAACTCCTGAAGGATCCGGTGGACACGGCGGGCATTGCGGCCTCGCTCGGTCGACTGCTCAGTTTTAATGGCATCGAGCTCCTCCAAAACCTCGACCGGAATGACGAGATTATTGTCCTGAAACTTGTAGATCGACTGTGGATCGTGAAGTAGGACGTTGGTGTCCAGGACAAAGGTTTTAACCTTTGCTGAGACCTTGAGCTGCGGTTGGGTATTACTAGCCCTGCTCAGGTTTTCCATTGTGGATATCTTGTGAGTAACCGTGCACGGCTCTGTTCGTTTGTCGAGCACGACGACAAAAATTTGCAGAAACCTTTTCGTTACGACGATTCAGACGCCTTAATCAGTTTCGAAAAATGTATTTCGGCCGCCCAAAAATAAAAGAGGGCGGATCGCCTACCCCTAAGCGATCCGCCCATAACTTTCTTTGTTACCCCAAATTTCTCCCGCTAAGCGGAAGAAAATTGTACGAACATAATGTAAGACGCAGCGACCCTCAAAAGGTTTCAAAATTCTTCAAAAAAATTTTGCCGCGAAAAAAACGGCATCGCTCAAACTGGTTTCGCCCAGCGAGCATTTTAGAAATCAGCTGATGATGGCCACCAGGCTCCGTCAGGAGAAATCAAGCCTTGAGCAACGCCGTCACGCGCGAGAATAAATCGCGAATGCTAAAAGGTTTCGCCAGAAAATCCACGTTACTGCTCTCAAAAACCCCGTGCACAACAACGTCGTCCGCATATCCCGACATTACAAGGATCCGAATATCAGGACGCTTCTTCAAAATTTTTGAGGCGAGCTCCATACCGTCGACGTCAGGCATCACCAGATCGATAATCACAAGGTCGACCTCCTCACCTTTTTTTGAATCGAGAATTGGAATGGCATCATTGCCCTTGCTCGTCACCGTCACTTTGTAACCACGACTTGTCAGCGCCTCATCGACCAAGGCAAGCGCCTGCTCATTATCATCGACCACCAAAATGGAATGCTGCTGCTCTTTGGATTTCACGTTTTTGGGTTGGGGCTACTGGTTGGATGAAGACTTTGGTAAAGACGAAATTTCGCCAGAGTCTGACGAATACTACGAATGATATCGGCTGGATCTTGGGATTTTTCAACAAAACTACACGGCTGAAGCCACTTGGCGTCCTGTTCAAAAGAAGGATTCTGCAAACTGGACACAAACAATATCGGCAACTGCTTGGAAAAACGTCTCACCGACGTTGCCAAGCCTAACCCATCAGTCGAATTAAGCCGCACATCCATAACCACGATGTCAGGACTCAAATGAACGATTCCATCCATCGCCTCGATTTCATCGTGCCCCACTCCGCACACCGATAAATCAGCCTGCATGTTCACCAACGAAGAAAGCGCAAACGTGAAAAATCGGTGGTCATCGACAATATAGACACGCGAAAGCCAGGGCTGCGAAGTCGAAGCTCCCTTGAACGCGTTGATTTTTTCGCGACCTGCCATCGTAAGTCAGGCATTCATTCTCGTTTTTTGTATTAAAGAGCCAGTTGAATATATGTAACAAACACGCTTGAAGCAGGAAATGGATGCCACAGATACTGCTCCCATGAACATGTGTTGGGTTCAAGATCGGTCCCACACCTGCCCAGTCAAGGGCGGACCCCGCTCCTGCACGCCCTTTCATGGAAACCACTACGGCCATTCAGGCAATACCCTGATAATTGAGTCCTCAGCATCCAAAGCCACGCGACATCGCAACGGCTAACAACCTACATTATCGATTCTTATGGCCGCTTCCTCCAAATCCTCTTCTCGCCACCCGAACCTAGACAAACCTAACCGCCAAAAGACAGGAATGAGAAAAGTTAAGGCGCCAGCACCTGCCTCAAAAAAACCATCGAGCCCAACCTCTTCTGCCCCCCAATGGGCCCAGAATGCAGTTTTCCAGCAAACCCGGGTCATCGCCTGGGAGGGTACGGCTAACCCGATCAAAGCGCACTCCCTTTTTCCTGCCTCCGGCACTTTTCTCGACTCGATCCAATTCACGTCAAAAGCCAAACTAATCAACTGGGAGGAATCAATTCACCCGCTCGACAAAACCAGAGTTCTCAAAGCCTTTGCCGATACAAAACAGTTCCCCTTCGAAATCGAATACCGTCTCGTGACAGCAACAGGGGCGTTCGCATGGGTCAGACATTGCATCAGCGAAAAATTTGTCGCCAAAAACAAACCGACGCTCCGGGGCTTCGTTCACGACATTCAAACCGAAAAGGAACTCGAACTCGAAAGCCTGCGCGTCAGCGAACGCGAACAAAACCGTATCGGCCAAGATCTCCACGACGACCTCTGCCAGGTGCTTGCCGGCGTCAGCTGTCTGTTGCGTGTCGCCGAAGGCAGACTTGCTGCCAAAATGCCCGAAGAAGTCGCCAACCTCGCCGAACTCAATCAACAGGTCGTCGAAGCCATGCATCGCACGCGCGCTCTCACGCACGGCCTTTTCCCCGGGAAAATTCAGATTGCTGACGTTCGCGGTGCCATCTTAGAACTGATCTCCCAAGTCCGGGCTCGCTTCCAAGTTGAGGTCAAGCCAGAGTTCATCGGACGCTTTCCACAACATTCAGCCAACCAGATAATTCAGATTTACCGACTCGCTCAGGAAGCCATCAGCAACGCGATCAAACACGGCCGCGCCTCCGCCATCGGAATCCAGCTCAAAGCCAAACCAACCACCATGCTTCTTTCGATAACCGATAATGGAACCGGCCTGCCTCAAACCGAACCAACGGAAAAAGGTGTCGGTCTTCATATCATGAAGTATCGATCGAATACACTTGGCGGAGAGTTGAATATCCGCAACGCCCCCAAGCAAGGTGTGATCGTCACCTTGGAATATCCATTTCAGAACTGATTCAAGATGGTCGTAAAAACACGCATTTTCATTGTCGATGACCACCCGCTCTTGCGGCGTGGCCTCGCCGAATTGATAAATCGCGAAGTCGATATGGTGTTCTGCGGCGAAGCCGAAGACGCACCAACGGCGATGAAATTAATTCCGCAAATCAAACCCGACCTCGTCATCGTCGATATCTCCCTGAAAGGCTACAACGGCATCGAGCTCATCAAAAACATCAAGGCCTACGACCACAACATCCAGGTCCTCGTCCTTTCCATGCACGACGAGTCGGTGTACGCCATGCGCGTGCTGAAAGCCGGCGCCAAAGCCTATGTGATGAAACAGGAAATCACAGATAAAGTCATGGAAGGCGTCCGTCGCATCCGTGCCGGAAAAGTCTTTGTGAGCGAACGCGTGGCCAGCCGCATGCTCGATCAAGTCGTGATCGGCGGCGACCCAACCACCTCCTCGCCCGTCGACCTGCTCAGCGACCGCGAACTCGAAATCGTGAGCTTGATCGGCAACGGCGAACCCACCCGCGACATCGCAGCCAAACTGCACATCAGCATCAAGACCGTCGAGTCGCACCGCGCCCGCATCAAAGAAAAGCTGAATCTCGCCAACGCCATTCAGCTCGTCCAGTTCTGTGTTCGTTGGGTCGAAGAAGGCACAAAAAATTAATTGATCAAGGCAACCACGCTGATCTGCTCGTCGCCGTTCGCACACTCCGCGCGGCAATCGATCAACTCGGTGGGATAATGTTCGGCAGACGCTTTGCCGGACGCACCGGCGCCCACATCCGCAGCAAATATTCTGAAAGATTTTGCAGACTCATCCGACGTAATCCCTCGCGCGCTACTTGCTCCTTGAAGCTCGGCACCACTGCCGACCGCTCCACGAAATAACGCCACAATTCCCGCTCGATCAGACGCGCCGCCTCCGATCTTTCCGGAGACTTCTTATCAAACTCGCGAACTTTATACTCCCAAAAGTGTCTCTCCTCGCGATTCGCTTCTATGTATTCGAAAAGTTGCTGCTCACTTCGGTTCAGGCTCACCCCACCAAAAATGCGGCAAGCTCCCACAATAACAACTGCAAACACGTAATCACATCATGGCATTGCAATCGCCACCAAAACCACTCATCAGTGTCCAACCCCAGAAACCCATTATGTGGCTCAAACTAAAAGATCAAATTCCCGCCGTAGCCGTCACAATCGTCGTCCTACTCGTTGCCGGATTCTTTTTTTATCTGAAAGTAGCGAACGACACTGCCGCCCAACAAGCGGCCATGACTGCACTCCGCGAACAGAACAATGAACTGCGCGCTGCTTCCGAGGACAACCGCCGCCAGACTGAAGCGTTGAATGCGCTCATGAAAGACGCTATCGCCAAACGCTCGGCCGATGCACTGATGACCGACGACGAATACGCCAAGGTCAACGCCGAGAAAATCAACCGCCTCGCCGAGGCCATCGCTTTCAAAATCCAACCCTTCAACCCGCTCCCGAAAACTCCTGAGGAAGCCGAGCGCCTGCAAAACGAACAAGTCGACAAAGTCTCCTCGCGCATGACCGAGAAGATCCAGCCGATCCTCGCCGAGATGGCCAGCGATCAACACCTGACTCGCGAATCCATTAACGCCTACAGCCAACGCATCTCCGATCAAATCGGTGTCGTCCTCACCACCGAACTCGCGAAAAATCAGCAGCTGAATAATAATCTCCAATCCACTCAGGCCGTCGCGCAAGACTCGATCAAGCTCACCCACGAAGTCACAGCGCTCTACCTCAGTTCCATGAAAGACCAAGGCGTGCTTACCCGACTGCTCACCCTTCCAGCTAACATCATCAAAGACGCCACCAGCCTAAGCATCGTCTCAAGCAGTGAGCGCCGCAAAATGGAAGCCCGCCTGGTCGGTGAGATGAACGAACTCGAAACCCGAATGGCCGAAATTCAAGCCAAAGCCCCGAAGCGATAATCATACCTTTTTTCAGACCCCACGAAGCCACGCCTCAACGCGTGGCTTTTTTGCGTCCGCACCATTGCATTTTGCAATTCAGCGCCACACCTCACCCTTTCAATCTGCACGAGATCGACTCCATTATAAACCCAACAATATTTTAATTACATCAACATAAATTACTTAGGTAGTTTTTAACAATCTGGCACAGGACAAGGTAGCAGAGGCCTCACCAAATCTCTTCGGAGCCCAGCCTATGATCCACAACCACTCTCGCCTCCCCTACGCCACCACCAAAGACAAACCTA